>NZ_JBFREX010000004.1:0-208292 GCF_052114525.1 Pseudomonas sp. KB_15
GCGACCCTGCATGAGCTGCGGCAGATCCGCCACGACGGCTTGAACACTTTGCGCATCCTCCATCACGAGCGTTCGCTGGGGCAGAGCACCTCGCTCTACCACGCGGCCCGTGAGGCACGGGGCACGTGGCTGGCCACCCTCGATGGCGACGGCCAGAACGACCCGGCGGACATCCCCGGCATGCTCGCGCTGGTGCGCGGCGAGCCAGGCAAGGTCGATGTGCAACTGGTCGCCGGGCACCGGGTTAACCGTCGCGACACCGCGAGCAAACGCTACGCCTCGCGTTTCGCCAACAACCTGCGCCGCCGCCTGCTCAAGGACGCCACCCCGGACACCGGTTGCGGCCTGAAGCTGATCGAGCGCGCGGCGTTTTTGCGCCTGCCGTACTTCGACCACATGCATCGCTATATTCCAGCGCTGATCCAGCGCCATAACGGCCGCATGATCGTGCACCCGGTCAACCACCGGCCGCGCACGGCCGGGGTGTCGAAATACGGCAACCTGGACCGCGCATTGGTCGGCATTCTCGATCTGTTCGGTGTCTGGTGGCTGATCAAGCGCACACGGCTGAACACCATTGCTCAGGAGATCGAAGGATGATGTTGTCTCGTGAAACCCTGTGGCTGCTGGTCGGCTTTGCGGGGCAGGTTGCCTTTACCGGGCGGTTTGTCCTGCAGTGGTTGTACAGCGAGTACAAGAAACGCAGCGTGATCCCGACCAACTTCTGGTACTTGAGCATCGTCGGCAGCACCTTGTTGCTCGCCTACGCCATTTACCGCCAGGACCCGGTGTTCATCGCCGGGCAGGCGTTTGGCTCCATCGTCTATTTTCGCAACCTGCAATTGATTGCCAAAAGCAGAAGCGTAAAGGAATAAACCATGCGTAGATCATTGTCGCCCAGGGTCGAATGCCTGGGCTTGATGCTGCTTGCCCTGTTGCTGATCGGCGCAGGACTGGGGCTGCGCCAGGCACAGAATGTCGACGAAGAGCGCTTCCTCGGTGTCGCACTGGAGATGCTGCAAAACGGCTCATGGCTGATCCCGCACCGGGCCGCCGAGATCTACGGCGACAAGCCGCCGATTTTCATGTGGACGGTGGCATTCTTCACTTGGCTGACCGGCAAGCCGAACATTGCCCTCTATAYCCCGGGGCTGTTTTCGGCGGTGACGGTTACGGCGATGGTCTATGACCTGGGCCGTCGCCTGTGGACCCAGCGTACCGGACGCAACGCAGCGCTGTTGTACCTGGCGACGTACCAGACCTACAGCATCCTGCGCACCGGTCAGATCGACAGTTTGTTGATTCTGTTCACTTCCCTGGGCCTGTACGGACTGGCGCGACACCTGCTGCTCGGCCCGGCGTGGCGCTGGTTTTACGCCGGCTGCGCGGCCATGGGCATTGGCGTGATCACCAAAGGCGTGGGTTTTCTGCCGGCGCTGTTGCTGATCCCTTACGCCTATGCGGTGCGCAAGGACTGGCCCGGTGTGGTGGCCATGCCCGGCGAGGCGCGCAAGTGGTTGCTGGGGTTTGCCGTGATGCTCGCGGCGATTGCGATCTGGCTGTTGCCCCTGGCCTTGTCCATCGCCTTCAATGGCAGCGCCGACGAAATTGCCTATGCGCGGGAGATCCTCCTGCACCAGACCGCAGGCCGCTATGCCGCTGCGTGGCATCACCGCGAACCGTTCTGGTACTTCTTCACCAACGTGATTCCGCAGTACTGGCTGCCGTTGGTGCTGGTGCTGCCATGGCTGGTGCCGGCCTGGCGCCGTCAGTTGCAAAAGCGCGACGGGCGAGTGTTGGTAGTGCTCGGTTGGGTGGTGCTGGTGGTGCTGTTTTTCTGCATCAGCAGCGGCAAGCGCAAGTTGTACATCTACCCGGCGCTGCCTGGGCTGGTGCTGGTCGCCGCGCCGTTGATCCCGTGGCTGCTCAAGCGCTGGTTCAAACGGCACCCGCGTTTGCGTCGGGTGTTCCCGGCACTGGTGGCGACCTGGTTCGTACTGTGGTTCGCCCGTGGTTTCATCGAACCGCTCAAGGAAGGCACCAACATTGATCAGGTGCTCATGGCGCAGGCTGCGACCATGACCCAGGGCGCCGATCTGGTGCTGGTCAACTGGGAGGAGGGGCACTGGTTGTTCGCCCGTCAACCGATCGTGCATTTCGGCATGGACTACTCCTCCATCGAGAAGGCTGCGCAGTATCTGCGCGAACACCCCAAGGCCTACGCTTTGGTGCCGGATGACGTACTGAACCAGTGCTTCAAGCCCGAAGCGGCCCGTGAACTGGGCGAAAACTCCCGGGCGAACTGGTCGATCGTGGGCGCGGATGCCGACAACGGCAAATGCTTCCCGCAAGAGGCCAGCAAAGCCTATCGGTTCACCTGGAATGATCCGCACACGCCAAAGGTGCCTGCGCAGGCAGCTAATCCCTGAGGACAAAAAAGGTCATTCACGCATTCCCGGGAACCTGTAGGAGCCAGCCCGCTGGCGATGGACTCAAGTGCGCCGCGTTTATCCGGTTCACACGCGTAATCGTTAACGACCATCGCTGGCAAGCCAGCTCCTACAGGGGACCGCGTCTGTAGGAGCCAGCCTGCTGGCGATGGACTCCAGTGCGCCGCGTTTATCCGGTTCACACGCGTTATCGTTAACGACCATCGCTGGCAAGCCAGCTCCCACAAGAGACCGCATCTGTAGGAGCCAGCTTGCTGGCGATGGACTCCAGTGCGCCGCGTTCATCCGGTTCACACGCGTTATCGTTAACGACCATCGCTGGCAAGCCAGCTCCCACAAGAGACCGCGTCTGTAGGAGCCAGCCTGCTGGCGATGGACTCAAATGCGCCGCGTTTATCCGGTTCACACGCGTTATCGTTAACGACCATCGCTGGCAAGCCAGCTCCTACAGGGGACCGCGTTCTTTTTCTTCGTTGGTCGTCTGTCACTGACTGGCGTCCAGCACCACGCGGTAACGCGCCTTGCCGCTGCGCAAGTGATCGATAGCTTCGTTGATCCGGCTCATGGGAAACATCTCGACCTGCGGCAGGATCTGATGGCGGGCGCAGAACTCCAGCATCATCGCGGTGTTGGCCGGTGAGCCGACCGGCGAGGCGGACAAGACTTTTTGCTGGGGAATCAGGTTGAACACGTGCACCGGTATGGCGTCGGGCACGACGCCGACAAAGTGCAGGCGACCCTTGCCGCGCAGGGTGGCAAGCATGGCGGTCCAGTCGAGGTTGGCGTTGGCGGTGACCAGGAGAAAATCCAGGGTGCCGGCAATGGCATTGAGCGCATCGGTATCGGTCGAGGCGACCACCTTGTGTGCGCCCAGGCGCCTGGCTTCCTCTTGCTTGCTCAGCGATGAGGTGAAGGCGGTGACTTCGCAGCCCCAGGCGTTGAGGAAGCGCAGCGCCAGGTGACCGAGGCCGCCGATGCCCACCACGCCGACCCGGTCAGTGGGCTTGATGCCGAATTCCACCAGCGGGTTGAACACAGTCGAACCGGCACAGAACAACGGCCCGGCCATCGCCGGATCAAGCCCGGCCGGGATCGGCAGGGCCCAGGCCCAGTGCGAGCGTATGCGGTCGGCAAAGCCGCCATTGCTGCCGATGATGGTCGGCTGGACGGTGCGACACAGGTTATGGGAGCCTTCGATGCACGACGAACAATGCATGCAACTGCCCTTGTACCAACCGATGCCCACCCGTTGGCCCATTTCCAGGCCGCGGACCTGGGCGCCCACCCGAACGATACGGCCGACCACCTCGTGGCCGGGGATAAACGGGTAGTGGCTGATGCCCCAATCGTTGTCGATCAGCGACTGGTCGGAGTGGCAGACGCCGCAATATTCCACGGCGACTTCCACTTCATCGTTTCCCAACGGGCCGGGATCGTAGCTGTAGCGCTGCAGTGGCGCGCCCGCTGCCGTGGCGGCCCAGCCGGTAAAGGTGGTGAGTTCGCTGCTGTCGCTCATGGGATACCTCCAGATCAGAAGTCAGGGGTCTTGGCCGCTCGGGTGCAGCGGCGGAGCGAGGAAAGTGTAGCGGGTTGCTGGTGTTCCATTGGGCGCGAACCTGGATACTTGAAACTACAAATGCGCCCGATGTGGACACATTGCAGATACATGAGCGCGGTTTCATGGGCCAGGTCCCACGCTCACAGAGAGATCAGCCATGTTCCGCAAACTGCAACAGTTCGTCAGATTGTTCAGCCAGAGCGCCCGATTGATGGTCGGGGTTCCCGAGTACGACAACTACGTGGCGCAAATGGCCCGTAACCGTCCGGGCGAGCCAGTGATGAGCTATGAGATGTTTTTCCGTGAGCGCCAGGAAGCGCGTTTTGGCCGGGGCAAGTGCAATACGCGGTGCTGTTGAAGGCGTTGGACGTATACGCGGGTCAAAAGAACCCGACGCATACGCCCTCGCTTTGCAATGCGGCACTGCGCTCGTTACCGGTTGCGCCGGTGATGAGGTATTGGCGTGGATCAGCTGTCGAAGGGTGCGTTGTCGATCAGGTCGCAGACATTCGGGCAATCGAAACCATGGATGTGGCGACGTCCGACATCCGCAAGCCCGGTGCCAATGGCTGTATGGGGTTTCTTCCTGGCCACTTCGGCAACGGCCTGGGTAAAGGCCGCTTTCATGCCGATGCGGGGGTAAAGCGCGAGCGTGTCGTCGACCAGCGAGGGGGTGATTTCATCCAGATGCAGCCCCATGACGTCGACATGGGCACCCAGGTAGATCAGGGCGATTTCCGGCTGTTTGCGGTCGGCGATACCGGCGCTGGAATGCAGGGCAATCGCATCCCAGACCTGTTCGGCTTTTGCCTGCGCATAACCGTTGGCCAGGAGAAAATGACGGGCGGCATCGGCGCCATCGACTTCAAAGCGCTGGTCGGCAGCGAACTCATCCGTCAGCCCCAGATCGTGTAACAGTGCAGCGAGGTAGACCGTTTCACGGTCGTACTGAAAACCTCGCCGTTGGCCGAGGAATTCGGCAAACCACCATGTACGGTGCACATGATGCAAAAGCGCTTTGGAGTGGACTCGCTCCACGAGCGAAGCGGCTTTGCGGGCGAGCTCGGAGTCTGGAGCGCTGAAGCCGCCGATGTTGATGGGTGTGTTCATGTTGCCTCCCGGGGATGAAGTTGACTTGCCGTTCACTCTAGGGATTTACCTTGTGGCGCAATTGACTATTTACGGATGATTTGTGCCAATATTGGCACCCTGAATGCGCAGGAATCAGCCGTGACCAGCAAGACTAAACCCGGCCAGCCATCGATTGGCCGCACGCCAAAACGCGTCGTGATATTGGGCCTGCCACCCGTGGACGGGCTTGATGTGATCGGCCCGGCCGAAGTGTTTTCCCTGGCGAACACTCTGCACGACGGCGCCTTCGAGCCATACGTGCTTGAGCTGGTCTGTGCGGGCGTCGACCCGCAGATGGCGAGCAGCACCGGCATCGGTCTCATGGCGCACACGACCCTCGAGCACGAGCGGCATGCCGACAAAGCAATCGACACGCTGATCGTGGCGACGGGCTGGCAGGCAATCGACCAACTGGACGGGGCGGCCATCGAATGGATTCGCACGAGGTCCGGAAACGTGCGACGGGTGTGTTCGATCTGTGTCGGTGCCTTTGCCCTGGCGGATGCAGGGCTGCTCGACGGACGCCGTGCGACGACTCACTGGCGCATGGCGCGCGACCTGGCCGAGCGCTATCCCAAGGTGCAGGTCGATCCGAATCCGATCTGGATCAAGGATGGCAACGTCTATACCTCGGCGGGTATCTCGGCGGGCATCGACCTTGCCTTGGCCCTGGTCAGCGAAGACCTGGGGGATGACGCCGCGCTGGATATCGCGAAAAACCTGGTGCTGTTCCTGCGCCGTCCCGGTGGGCAGGCGCAGTTCAGTGTCGCCCTGCAATCGCAGCAGGTGCCCGGTTCAAATCTGGATGAGCTGTGCCACTGGATCAGTGAGCACCTGAGTTCGCAGCTGACCGTGGAAATCCTGGCGGACCGCTTTGCCACCAGTGTCCGAACCTTGATACGGATCTTTCAGCGCGAGTTGCAGACCACCCCGGCCAGGTACGTTGAAGACGTTCGGCTGGAAGCGGCTTGCCGGGAGCTTGAGCTGGGCGGGCGCTCGATGGAGGAGGTCGCACGCCGATGCGGTTATCACAGCGTCGACGTACTGAGGAAGGTTTTCGTCCGGCGCCTTGGCGTGAGTCCCAGAGAGTACGCGCAACGTTTCGCGCCCGACGTGGGGTAGGGGCGCTCGAGGCTTTCGGAAGATGTCGAGCTGTTCGATGCGCTGGAACTGGCGATTGGAGGATTACCTCAGAACTCCAGATCGATCACGAAGGCCGTATCGAAATCAGGATTTTCATTGATGCCATTCCTGGCATAGCCCCGGGGATTGCAGACCACGCGGGTATTGCCCACCCGATAATCGAAGCTGCCATGGGTATGGCCATGCAGCCACAGTGCCGGTTGCCAGTCTTTGATCCGTGCTTCGAGGTCCGAGACAAAGCTTGAATTGATCGGCGAACCGGCAAACGTCGAGCTGATGCTCGACCGTGTCGGGGCGAAATGGGAAACCACCACCGTGGGCGTGCTGCTGTCGCGGGTGAAGCAGTCTTCCAGCCAGGCGACCGTCTGGAGAAAAACCAGTTGGGAAATGGCCGGCGTGAACAGGTCCGGAAAATCGGGGGCGATCTTGATGTGGCTGAAGTCACGGATCAGCTGAGTCGCCAGATCAATGCCCAGCGCCCGAGCCTCAGGGCTGTCGAGAAGGCGATAGTCAGACCACAAGGTGCAACCGAGAAAACGCACGCCGTCGTGGACGTACTCCGAACGTTCCAGAATGTGGATCTGCGTGCCTTGCGCCAGGCTGTTCAGCTGTTCGTAGGTCGAGACCAGGTCACTGCCATAAAACTCGTGATTGCCCGCCACGTACAGCAGTGGAACCGGACACGCTTTAGCCCACTCGATGGCCTTGGCCGGCCGGGCGATGTCCCCGGCGAGCACGACAATATCGGCATCCACTTCGGGAAACGGGATCGTATTGACGGACAGGTGCATGTCGGACAGCAAAGCAATGCGCATTGATCAACTCCGGCGTGTCTTGCAGGGCAGGTCATTCAAGTTACGCGTAGATAACCCGTTGTCACAAGCCTGCTGGCCAGTGGAACTGTAGGAGCGGGCTTGCTCGCGAAAGCGGTGGATCAGTCGACATGGATGTTGGATGTGCCTGCCTCTTCGCGGGCAAGCCCGCTCCCACAGTGGAACTTCATCGCACACAGACTTTGTGTCCGTCCGCGATCAAAGTGTGGGAGCGGGCTTGCTCGCGAAAGCGGTGGATCAGTCGACATGGATGTTGGATGTGCCGACGTCTTCGCGGGCAAGCCCGCTCCCACAAGGGCGGCGGCGGTTGTCTTGTTTACTTCAAATACCAGCCCCACGGTTGGTCGCTGACATACTCGGTGACCTGCTTGACCTCCAGATAATTGTGCAGCCCCCATTGCCCCAGTTCACGGCCAATGCCGCTGTGTTTCATGCCCCCCCAGGGCGCTTCGACGAAGGTCGGTTGCGAGCAGTTGACCCAGACGATCCCGGCGCGCAACTGGTTGGCGACCCGGGCGGTGCGTTGCAAATCAGCGCTCATCACGGCGGCGGCCAGGCCGAAGCGGCTGGCGTTGGCCATTTGCACGGCTTGCTCTTCGGTCTTGAAGCGCTTGATGCACAGCACCGGGCCGAACACTTCTTCGCGCCACAAAATGCTGCTGTGGCCAGGCTCGTCGAAAATCGCCGGCTCGACGAAGTAACCTTCGCGCAAGTGCGCCGGTCGCCGTCCGCCGGTGAGCAAACGGGCACCGCTGGCCAGGCCCTGGTCGATGAAACCGAGCACCTTGTCGTATTGGCCCTGGCTGACCAGCGGACCGAGCAGCACCCCGGGCTGCATACCGGGGCCGATGCTGATCTTGCGGGTTTCTTCCACCAAGCGTTCGATCAGGCGCGGGGCGATGGTTTCCTGCACCAGCAGGCGTGACGTGGCGCTGCACACCTGGCCCTGGTTCCAGAAAATCCCGAACAGAATCCACTCCACAGCGGCTTCGACATCGGCGTCATCGAACACGATGAACGCAGACTTGCCGCCCAGTTCCAGGCTGATGTTCTTGATGTCCCGGGCCGCCGCCGACATGATTTTCGCCCCGGTGGGCACGCTGCCGGTGAACGCCAGTTTGTCCACGCCCGGATGCTCGGTGAGCGGGCTGCCGGCGTCGGCGCCGAGGCCGGTGACCAGGTTCAACACCCCGGCCGGCAAGCCGATGCGGTCGGCGGCGGCTGCCAGCTCAAGAGCGGTCAGCGGCGTCAGCTCGGACGGTTTCAACACCACCGTGGCCCCGGCGGCCAAGGCTGGCGCGACCTTCCACGCGGCCATCAGCAGCGGGTAGTTCCACGGGATGATCTGCCCGGCCACGCCAATCGGCTCGTGGCGGATACGGCAACGGAAACGCTCATCCGGCAAGGCCAGCGGCTGATCCTGTTGCTGGTCCAGGTCGCGGGCCAGACCGGCGTAGTAACGGAAGCAGGCAATGGCATCGCCGATGTCCCACTGCGCTTCAGGCAAGGGTTTGCCGTTGTCGCGCACTTCCAGTTCCGCCAGCGCCTGTTTGCCGATTTCCAGTTCATCGGCCAGCGCCTCCAGCCATTGCGCACGCTCGGCGCCGTTGGTCTGGCCCCAGCCATTGTCGAAGGCCCGGCGGGCCGCGCGCACGGCGTGGTCGACATCTTCTTCAGTTCCCGCCGCCACCCGGTGGAAGGCTTGTTCGGTGGCCGGATCGATCACGTCCAGATAGCCGCCCAGGTCCGGGCTGACCCACTCGCCGTTGATGTAGAGCTGATCACGCATGGTGCGACTCCTGGACGCCGGTGCGGCGGTTTTGCAGATGGCGGGAAGTGAACAGCAAGGCCAGCGACACGCAGATGATCACCGTGGAAATCGCGTTGATCTCTGGCGTCACGCCGCGGCGGATGGAGGAAAAAATGTAGATCGGCAACGTCGTTTCGGAGCCGGCGACGAAGAAGGCGATGATGAAATCGTCGAAGCTGAAGGTGAACGCCAGCAGGAACCCGGCCATGATCGCCGGGCTGATCTGCGGCAGGGTCACCCGCCAGAAGGTGTCCATCGGTGGCGCGTACAGGTCCGCCGAGGCTTCCAGCAAGGCCTTGTCCAGCGAATCGACGCGGCTGCGCACGATCACCATCACCAGTGCCATGGTGAACAGCGAGTGCGCGGCGATCACCGTGAAGAACCCCATGTTCAACTTCGGCACCGTCGGCAGCCAGCTCGCCAGCAGCGGGTTGATCAGGTCGAACAGGCTGATGAAGGCAATCAGCGTCGAGATACCGATGACGATGCCCGGCACGATGATCGCGCAGTAGGTCAACGCATCGAACAGCAGGCGCACTTTGGCACCGCAGCGCTGCAAGCCGAACACCGCCAGGGTGCCGAACAGCGTGGCGATCACCGCCGAACTGAAGGCGATGAGTGCGCTGTTGCCCAGGGCTTCCATGATGAACGGGTTACCAAACGCGGTGCCGAACCATTGCACCGAGCAGCACTGAAAGGCCAGGCCACTGCGCCCGGCGTTGAAGCTGAACAGTACGATCAAGGCAATCGGCGCGTACAGGAACAGGTACAGCGAAGTCGAATAGCTGCGCAGCCACATGTCACAAACCTCCGTCGGCAGGGCGGCCGCCGTAGCGCGCCACCAGTTTCAGATACACGCCGATGATCAGCAGCATCATCGCCACCAACGTCATAGCCAGCGCACTGCCGAACGGCCAGTTGCGCGATTGCAGGAACAGGTCGACCAGCGCATTGCCGACAAAGAACACCTTGCCGCCGCCGAGAATGGCCGGGATTAGGAACTCGCCCATCAACAGGATGAACACCAGCATCACTCCGGTAATGATCCCCGGTGCAGACAGCGGCAGGGTGATCCGACGGAAGCTTTCGAAGGCGCTGGCACCCAAATCCGCCGAGGCTTCGAGCAGGCGCTTGTCGAGCTTTTCCAGGCTGACGTAGATCGGGAACACCATCAGCGGCAGGTAGCCGTAGACGATGCCGATCAGCACCGCCCACGGCGTGTTGATCAGCCGCACATCCTCGAGACCCAGGCTGGCCAGCAGCGCCGGAATGCCCTTGCCGCTGAGGATGAAAATCCACGCGTAGGTGCGGATCAGGAAACTGGTCCAGAACGGCACGATCACCAGGGTCAGCAGCAACGAACGGTTCCTGCTGACCTTGACCGCGAGGAAGTACGCCAGCGGATACGCTGCCACCAGGCACACCAACGTGCCCAGTGGCGCGAGCATCAGCGTGTTGCTGAACGCCGCGCCGCGAGAACCGAGGTTCAGGTAGTTGGCCAGGGTGAAGCCACCGGCGTAACCGCCCACGGCGCTGCGCTCGCCGAAACTGAAGACCAGGATGATCACCAGCGGCATCAACAACAGCAGCAGGAACCACAGGGTCGAGGGCAAGAGCATCAGCAGGGTGATGCGTCGGCCGAGGCTGCGCCGCTGGCGAACCTCGACCGCCAGGGCATGGCCCGGCTGCACCGTTTGCGGGTGGGCGGCGGCATTCATGGATGACTCCTCATTGGCCATGGTCAGGCGATCAGGCGGACTTGAAACGCGCCATCAGTTCGGCGCGGGCCGGGCTGGTCAGCGTGGCGGCGGCACCGAACTCCAGCGGGCTCAGGGCCTCGGCGGCCGGGTACATGATCGGATCGTCGAGCATCGCCACAGGCAGCAGCGCGTCGACACGCTTGTCGCCGCTCGGGTAACCGTGGCTCAGCACTTCGAGTTTGTTGTGCTGCGGATCGAGCAGGTAGTTGATGAACGCGTAGGCGGCGTCCTTGTGCTCCGAGCTTTTCGGAATCGCAAAGAAGTCGCTCCACAGCTCGCCACCTTCCTTGCCCAGTTCGAACTGCATTTGCGCGTTGTCGCGGTGCAGCTGCGAGGCGTCGCCGGTCCACGACATCGCCAGCCAGGCATCGCCGCTGCGCATCGACGGCTGAATGTCGGAGTTGATCGCGAACAGGTGCGGCTTGACCTCGATCAGCAGCTTTTCCGCGTCGGCCAGTTCTTTCGGGTCCAGGGAGTTGAAGCTGTAGCCGAAGCTCTTCAGGGCATTGCCGATGGCGGTCAACTGGTAGTCGTGGACCATCGTCCGGCCACTGGCGGGGCCTTGGGCGGCGGTCCAGAACTCTTTCCAGCTGGTCGGGCCGTTTTTCAGTTTGCCGGTGTCGTAGAGCATGCCGGTGGTGCCCCAGTTTTTCGGCACCGCGTAGACCTTGCCGTCCACCGTGCCCTGGGCCATGAATTTCTGCTGGAACGCCGAGGCGTCGAAGTTGGGAATGCGCGACAGGTCCAGCGGTTCGATCAGGCCCAGGCCGACGTAGGTGCTAATGGTGTAGTTGGTCGGCACCAGCACGTCCCAGCCACTGCCGCCGGCCTGCAGTTTGGCGAGCATCTCTTCGTTGGAACCGAACACGCTCATCGACACCCGGGCGCCGGTGGACTTGCCGAAGGTGTCGAGGTTTTCCTGGCTGTGGTAGTTCGGCCAGGTCGCCAGCGACAGGCGATCACCCAGTTTGGCTTGCTCGGCGGCCTCGGCGGTGGAGGTCAGCAGGCCGGGCATATTGGTGGCGACCACGGCGGCGGCAATGCCGAGGCCGGTGCGACCAAGGAACTCGCGGCGGCTGATCGAGCCGTTCTGCCAGCTGCGCAGGGTTTTGATAAAGGTCTTCTGGTCCATTACACGCTCCACATCCGGTTGATGAAACGAATCGATGATTTACAACGCCATGGCCAGGCCATTGGCGTGATCCCAGCCGACGCGCACAGCCGCGCCGTGTTCGAATGCATTGGCACCGTGGTCTTGATGGCGCGGCACCCGCACGCAGACCACCCCAAAGGCCTGGGTGCGCACGCGGTATTCGGTGGAATTGCCCAGGTAAATGCGGTCTTCCACGCAGCCCGGCAGCTTCACTTCGCGGGTCATTTCGGCATTGGCACCGGCGATGCTGATCAGCTCCGGGCGCACCGCAATGCAACCCGCGGCGTTGGCGCTCAGGGCTTTGCCGGTAGGCGTCAACGGGCTGGTCAGTTCCAGCCCTTGCTCGGTGCGCAACACCACCGAGTTGCCGTTGAGTTGGCGCACGGTGCCGTCGAACAGGTTGGACTCACCGATAAAATCCGCCACATAACGGCTGGCCGGGGCTTCATAGAGTTGTTCCGGGGTGGCGGTCTGGATGATCGAACCGTTGTGCATCACGCTGATGCTGTCGCTCATCGACAGGGCTTCTTCCTGGTCGTGGGTGACCAGCACGAAGGTGATGCCGACCTCGCGTTGCAGACGCAGCAGTTCCGATTGCATCTCTTTGCGCAGCTTGCGGTCCAGCGCAGCCAGTGGCTCGTCGAGCAGCAACACCGTCGGCTTGTTGACCAAGGCGCGGGCGAGGGCGACGCGCTGTTGCTGGCCGCCGGAAAGCTCGCTCGGCTTGCGCACGCACCATTTCCAGCGCCTCATCGGCCATGCGCACCTGCTGTTTCTTGTCCGGGCGCGGCGTGCGATAGCGCAGGCCGTAGGCAATGTTCTGCGCCACGGTCAGGTGCGGGAACAACGCGTAATGCTGGAACACCATGTTCACCGGCCGCTCGAACGCCGGCACCCCAGCCACGCTTTTGCCGGCTAGACGCACCTCGCCGCTGGTGGGCTGTTCGAAACCGGCGATCATGCGCAGGGTGGTGGTCTTGCCACAGCCCGAGCCACCGAGAAAGGAATGAAACGAGCCACGCCGCACCGCGAAATTCAGACCGCTGACGGCCTGCACCTCGCCATAGCGTTTGACCACATTGCAGAATTCGATATCGCTTGGCGGGTTGTCGTTCACGCTGTTGTTCACGAGGCGGGCTCCGTTGCAGTGATGAATCAGTGCGTCGGGGGCCAAACTAGCAATGGGGGTTTTGCGGTGTATATATCCCTTGGGGGATAGGAGGGGAGTGGAGCAAGTGTTCAGTGGGTGTGAAGTGTAGAGATCACACGCGACTGGCTGCATTTGAGGTTCTGATGGGCAAAGTCGACACTCTCATTCATTTCAGTAAGCGGGTATCCAGTCCAAAACGCTCCTGCGAAACAAGCTTGAATTGATCCGCTGCCAAATCACAGCTGACCAGCAGGTTCCAGGAGTGGCGGGTAACCGCAGACGGGATAAGCACGAATGGGTGTTCGGCCAGTAGCTCATCAGCAAAATGCTGTTGATTGGGTGAAAGTTCAGACGGAATGAGCCAGTTCGGGTTCGGCACATCTTCGGGCTGAACAACCTTGATGACATTCGAATCCAGCACTTCGAAACACGTCAGCACATAAGGCACCCTGTCGAGCGTATCGAAGCCCGCGTGGGTGGCGACTTCTAAAATCGCAGTAGCCGGGTCGGCCGAAGCGTAAATAACCCGGCGGCCAGGAGGGTTCCATCGACCGCCGGATTGTTGCGCACCAATGCCGCTATCCCATGAGTCCTTGAAAACTGCACGGTCCAGACGCCAGGCGTGCCACTTCCCATCCCAAGGCAAAGGATTCATTGATAAACCCCGTGTTCAATTCGCGTCAGATAGTCCTCTACCACCTGGAAACCCAGCGAGTTGTCGATCAGTTCCAGCGGTATATGACCCTCCAGGTGCTTGCAGGGTTTTCTCAGCCAGTCCTCAGCCAACTGCTGATCGCCAAACACATTGATGGCGTGCTCGAGTACCTGTGCAAACTGAAAGGCGACGGTGCTTTGTTGCTGGTTCAGCCGAACTGGCTGGGTCTCCTTTGCCAAGCGCTGCACAGTTCTGAGGGATTTCCCGGTAATGCGCTGAACAAGGTCGTGCTCCATGTACAGGCCGGATATGGAAATCATGTCCCTGACGTCGCTCAGGTCAAAGCCTTCCTGGGTGTATCGGATGATCAACATGCGCGTATCGCCACTACGGCCATGTAGCAGCACCTCAGTCGGCTTGCGGGCGAGACGCTTTGTCTCCGTCCCAACGACTTTATTTTCTGTGGATCTGACGGCGGGCATACCGATTACCTCCATGCGACATTTGACGTGATCATAACGCCAAATGTCGCCATCCGGGCAATTGACTTTGTCGACCCTTGTCTCGCGCATGTAATCGTTTCACCCTGAATATTGAGAGCGGCCAAGTTAATACTCACGCTTCCGACCGCCAACCTTAAAAGTACGTCGGATATTTCCTCTGCTTCCCTAAGAATTTCAACGCAAGTGGATCGCGTAAATTCACGGCTGAGATGTTCGTGTTTAGTCGCTGTCAGCGTTACTTCCCGCAAGCTACACCACCTTGCGTCGTTGCCTACAGGTACGCCAGAATCCGCCGGCTTGTGCGCTTCGGGCCTGGGTTTTATCGTTTACCGGTCGCTGGATAACAACAGTGATCGGGTTTGGTAGCCCAGGTATGCGAGGTGCAATGCTTCATCATCTGCAGTGTTTTTCTACTCTGCTCTATGGTGGCCATGCACAGGGCGCCTTCGGGCGCGCCGGTCTCCTCGTATCCCGGTCTACCAACCTGCGTATGGCCACCACCCTACGTTTGGTAGCGTGAGAGTGATGGCTCCTTTTTACGATGCGAGGAGTTTCACTATGTTCAAAGTCACACCCAACCCGCCGGACACCGATCCGGCATCCCCGTACGAAAGCCTCGATTCAAACAAGCTCCACGAAGCCGGCGAGCGCGCCCTCAACCTAGGCCCCCACATCATGGGCACCCCTCACAAACCCAGCACAATGTTCATCGTCAATCCCGAACTCGGTACCGAAACCTTGCTGGTGCATGCCTGCGAGTCGCTGGCATCGGCCAACGTCATGGCCAACGATCTGGCGGATCATCTGGAGGGGACGAGTCGCAATGCGCTGTTGGGCATTGCGCAGGTGATCATGCTGGGGGAGTTGGCGGTGAACCGGGCGCTGGATCAACTTGATCCGCCCTGACCACAATCTCCGGATCACCGGCAGAACTGTGGGAGCGAGCTTGCTCGCGATGGCGGTGTGTCAGACACATGGATGTTGAATGTATGGCCGCCATCGCGGGCAAGCCCGCTCCCACAGGGTATTGTGCTAGCCGACAAGTATCAGTCCTGCAGCTTGAGCCCATGGACGCTGGATCARCTTGATCCGCCCTGACCACAATCTCCRGATCACCGRYAGAMCTGTGGGAGCGRGCTTGCYCGCGATGGCGGTGTGTCAGACAACTGATATGGCAACTGGAATATCGCTTTCGCGGGCAAGCCCGCTCCCACAGGGTGTTGTGCTAGCTGACAGGCATCAGGCTTGTAGCTTGAGGCCGGGCGTCTGCAACGGATCCTCCGTCAACTCCCGAATGAACAACCCCAGCAACTCCGACTGACTGCCAATGCCCAGCTTGGCGTAGATGTTCTTGCGGTGAATTTTTACCGTGCCGGGGCTGATGTTGAGTTGTTCGGCCACTGAGGCGCTGGAGTGGCCGCGCAGCAACAGTTGAACGATTTCCTGCTCGCGGCCAGTGAGGATGTGTGCACCGAAGTGGTCGAAGGCTTCGCGGATCTTGAAGTCCAGGTCTTGCGCCGGGCGCGGTTGCTGGGCCTGACGCAAGCGCCAGGCTTCATTGATAACCTGCTCGACCACCGCTTGCGCACACTCGACCAACTGCATTTCGTCCCGGCTGAATGCGCAACTGGCGCTGGAGCGCATCAGCGACAAAACCGCCATGGCGCCACCACCGAGGTCGACGAAAAACGCCACTTCCTCGGCCAGTCCGGTTTGCTGGTAATAGGTCAGGAAGTACTCGCCGAGGTAGAAATGGTCGGGGGCGAACTGGCGCAGACGCCACAGTCCCGGTGCCTGGCCTCGGGTGCAGGCCAGGTAGAACGGATCGAGCAGGTAAGGCCCGCACTGATAGTCGTCGACATACACCGCGCGCTTGTCCGCCGAGAACGTATCGAACAACGCCAGTGGCCGGTGATTGCCTTCGTAGACAAACAACACGAAATGATCGACCGGGCAGATTTGCCGAAGCCAATGGCTCAACCCCGACAGCCGCGCGTGCCCGGCAGGCAGGTCGAGCAGGTAGGCGACTCCGGTGGTCCAGAGTTTCAGTTCCTTGGGGCGCATGGCGACTACAGGCAGAAGAGGATGGCCTTTGAATGCACAAAGTACGCCATGGCGGGTTTGCCCATGTGGAGCGGGGTGGGTGGCGGCGCGTCGTGGAAAAGACGCACCGCAACAGGGACAGGTGTTACCGAGTGCTACAAGGTTGGTAGCAAAAGTGATCGGCTGAATCCTTCAGCGAGCACCCCGGGTCGAAGGCAACAGGATCGTCAGAATTCCCAGCAGCGGCAGGTACGAACACAGCGTGTACACGTACTCGATGCCATGGATATCCGCCAGATGCCCGAGCAGCGCAGCACCGATCCCGCCGAAGCCGAACATCAGGCCGAAGAACACCCCGGCGATCATGCCGACGTTGCCGGGCACCAGTTCCTGGGCGAAGACCACAATGGCCGAGAATGCCGAGGCGAGGATGAAGCCGATGATCATGCTCAACACGCCCGTCCAGAACAGGTCGACGTAGGGCAGGGCGAGGGTGAAGGGTGCGGCGCCGAGGATCGAGAACCAGATCACCTGCTTGCGGCCGATCCGGTCGCCGATCGGGCCACCAAAGAACGTGCCCGCCGCGACGGCACCGAGGAACAGGAACAGGTACAACTGCGAACTGGCCACCGACAGGTCGAACTTCTCGATCAGGTAGAAGGTGAAGTAACTGGTGAAGCTGGCCATGTAGAAGTATTTGGAGAATACCAGTAGCGCCAGCACCACCAGGGCGAACGTCACCCGCTGTTTCGACAGGCCGTGGGTGGCCTTGCTGCCTTGCTTGAGCTTGAACAGGTTCAGGTGATTGCGATACCAGCGGCTCAAGCCGTATTGCACGAGGATGGCGAACACCGCGAACAGGCCGAACCACGCGACGTTGCCCTGGCCATAGGGAATGATGATCGCGGCGGCCAACAGCGGACCGAAGGCGCTGCCGGCGTTGCCACCAACCTGAAAGGTCGACTGCGCCAGGCCGTAGCGACCGCCCGAGGCCAGGCGTGCTACCCGCGAGGTCTCCGGGTGAAAGGTCGACGAGCCAACCCCCACCAGCGCCGAGGCCACGAGAATCGCCGGGAAGCTGCCGACCATCGACAACATCAGAATGCCGATCAGGGTGCAGACCATGCCGGCCGGCAATAGCCACGGTTTGGGGTGTCGGTCGGTGTAGAAACCGATCCACGGCTGCAGCAATGAAGCAGTGAGCTGGAAGGTCAGGGTGATCAGGCCGACCTGAGTGAAGCTCAAGCCATAACTGGCCTTGAGCATCGGGTAGATCGACGGCAGCACCGCCTGGATCAAGTCGTTGATCAGATGCGCCAGCGCACAAGCGCCGATGACCCGCATGACCAGTGGGCTGGCTTGGCTTGCAACCGAGACGGTGGGTGAGGGTGAGCTCAGGGTAGTGGTCGACATGGGCGAGTTTCCGGATAAAAAACGCGAACTGCGAACGCAAGGCGCAGCCCATTTCAGGGTTCGGCGTTATCCTATGGGCCTCAAGGGCGCCCGTCTCGCGCAACTCGGGCATGGACCATCGCAAAAAGGGCGTCATGATCAAGCCATTGCAGACATTTCTAGCGGAGATCGACCAGGGCGGCTGGAGCGTTCGCAGCAGTGCGACCGACTACCCGGAAAACTGGTTTATCGCGCCGCATTCCCATGAAAAGCATCAACTGATCTATGCCATCGAAGGCGTGATGGTAGTGCACGCCGCCACGAGCCAATGGACGGTGCCACCGAGCCGCGGCATCTGGATG
This sequence comes from Pseudomonas sp. KB_15, assembly GCF_052114525.1. NCBI lineage: Bacteria > Pseudomonadati > Pseudomonadota > Gammaproteobacteria > Pseudomonadales > Pseudomonadaceae > Pseudomonas > Pseudomonas sp. KB_15. The sequence continues at coordinate 17,944 of NZ_JBFREX010000004.1, forward strand.
CCGAGTGGGGAAGTGCACTCGATTCGCTGTGTGGGGGCGATCAAGATGCGCAGCGTGTTTGTGCACCCCGACGCAAGCCCGGATCTGCCCGCCGAAACCCGCGCGGTGAGTGTGTCCGCGTTGCTCAGTGAGCTGATCAAGGTCTCGGTGGACTTCGATTTCAATTGCAATCCGGACTCGCGGGAAGCCCGTGTGCTGCGCCTCATTCTGGATGAATTGACGATCCTGCCAACTTTGCCATTGAATCTGCCGCAGCCCACCGATCAAGGTATCAATCAGATCTGTAGCGCGTTGCAGCGTGACCCCGGGGATGGCTCGACGTTGTCGGACTGGAGCGCGCGGTTGAGCCTCGACGCCAAAACCATCCAGCGAAGGTTCCGCAAGGAAACCGGCATGACTTTCGGCCAATGGCGCCAGCAAGCGCGCCTGCTGCTGGCGCTGGAACGAATCGCCGTCGGGGAGAAGATCATCGACATCGCCGGGGAGCTGGGATACGACAGCCCGAGCGCGTTCACGACCATGTTCAAGAAGCAGTTCGGCAAGACGCCGAGTGATTTTTTCAAGTGAGGCGGCCGCCCATGGGACGGCCGCTTGACGCCTGAATCAGGTCAGGAACCTTGCGGCGTTTCACCTCGCGCCAGCCGGGCATTGATGTCTTCGATGACCGCTGGCAGATCGACGATGGTGTCGATCAGGTAGTGCGGGCGTGAGCCTTCGAACATCCTGACGATGCGGGCGCGCTCACTGTCCAGCCTGTCGGAGGGCAAGGCCTTGTATTGCTCGTAGGTCAAGCCCAGGGCATTACCGGAACAGGTCAGCGCGACCGTCCACATACCGGCGGCCCGGCCTTCGAGAATGCCGGGCCAGGTGTCGTCGACCTTGACGCAGGCGGCGACGTCGCTGATCCCCAGGGCAATCACGTTGGCCAGGGCCTGGGCCGGGTAGGGACGGCCGTTCGGCACCTCGTCGGTGGCCACCACATGGTCCGCCACGTAGCCATTGTGCCGCGCCAGCTCGACCACTTTTTCCATGACCACGGCGGGGTAACCGGAGCAGGAGCCGATTTTCAGGCCCTTGTCGCGCAAGGCATCGATGGTGTTCAGCGCGCCGGGAATCAAGGCCGAGTGCAGGGCGATTTTCTCGATCTGCAGCGGCATGAACCGTTCGTACAGTGCGGTGACATCGTCATCGGTCGGCAGGCGATCAAACACCGTACGGTAGCGTTCGGCGATCTGCGGTTGATTGCACAGGGTGCGGATGTGATCCCACTTGCCCATGCCCATCGGGCCCCGCGCTTCTTCCAGCGAAACGGCGACGCCGAACTCGGCAAAGGCCTCGACGAAAATCTGCGTGGGGGCGAAGGAGCCGAAATCGACAACGGTGCCGGCCCAGTCCAGGACCACGGCTTGCAGTTGGGTCGGTTGTTGGTAGTTCATGGTATTTCTCCATTTTTTGTTGTGGGCAGGCCGTCCCTCCTGTTGCCAGGAAGTAAGCCTGTGGATTGCTCAAGGGTGAGACGAAATCAGGTGCTCGGCGTTGGGCTGGAGTCGAACAGCTCCGCGATCATTGGCCGGTTTCGGCGAATGCCCAGGCAGCACAGGTGGTAGTCGATGGAAAACGGGTGATTGACGAAGGTGATCGGTTTGGTGCCGGGCGTTTCGGCGTACTCGACGGCCGAGACGAAACCGATGCCGATGCCCTTGGCGATGGCATGCACGATGGCCTCGCGGCTGTTCAACTGCATGACGCAGTTCAGCGCGACGCCCAGGTGCTTGCAGCTTTCCTCCACCAGTTGACGAGTACGGGAGCTTTTTTCCCGCAGCACCCATTTCTCTTCGCTGATCTGCTCGACATGTACTTCTTTCTGCCGGGCCCAGGGATGGTCGTCCCGCACCACGGCAATGATCGGGTAGCGCCGGTAAAGCTGCGTGTCAAAACGCTGGTCGAATTCGGACAGGGCCAGGATCGCCACATCGATATCGAAGTTGAACAGACGATCCAGGGTCTCCTTTTCCGCAGAGAACGAGGTTTCCAGTTCGATGTCCGGGTGCCGCTGCATCAGTTCGTAGGTCAGGTTCATCGCAATGGGTGGGGACACTGCGCCCAGGCGCAACATACCGGACTTGCGTTGCTTGAAACTCTGCAGCAGTTGCACGGCTTCATCCTCCTGGCCGAACAGGCCCTGGGTAATCGCATAGAGCTGGTGCCCGGCGGCACTCATTTCGATAAAGCGGCCGCGGCGGTGGAACAGCTCCACGGAAAACTTCTTCTCCAGGGCGTTGACCTGCTCACTGACCGTGGGCTGGCCGACGCTCAAATACTCGGCGGCGAGGGTGAAACTCCCGGTCTTGGCCACTGCATGAAATGAACGTAGCCACTTGTGGTACTGGTACATAGACGATCCTGTTCCTGAGCCGCTGCCACTGATTCAATCTGTCCAGCCAGGCAATCAACGCCTGATGAACAGCGCCACCGACGCGCTGCAGAGACAGGCAGCGGTGACCACGATGAAGATCAGCGAGGTGTTGCCGGTACTGTCGAGCATACTGCCGATCAGCGGTTCCGCCAGGCCGGCGAACAGGTAGGACGAGAAGTTCATCACCCCGGTCGCCGTGCCGGCGCGCTTGGCGCCCACCAGGTCCGGGCACAGCGCCCAGAAGCTGGAAGCGGGGCCGTACACGAAGAAGCCGCAGAGAAACAAGGCCACAAGGCCGGTTGCGCTGTGGGGGGCAAGGGTCCACATCCACAAACTGGTCGCCGCGCCGAGGAACATGTAGAGCATGATCGCCAGGTAGCGTTTGGAGCCGAACAGCTTGTCCGAGATCCAGCCGTTGCTCAGCGCGCCGATGGCCATGCCGACGGGAAGGGCCACGGTGATCCACTTCGGATCGATCATGCTGTCGCCGGTCTTCCAGTTGGCACCCAGGAAGTGCACCGGCACCCAGACGATCAAACCGTAGCGGGCGGCGTTCTGGAAACCCAGGGACACGGCGGCGATGATCAGGCGAAAGTTTTTCAGAACAGCCTTGTAACGCTGCGCGGAAGTTTCGACTTCGCCATGGGCCACTTCATGGCTTTTGTCCTCGGCGTTGGCCACACCGGTGTCGGCAGGCGGTTCGAAACCCAGGTCTTGCGGACGCTCGCGGGCCACCAGGTAGAAGATGATGCCGCCCGCCAGCATGAGCAATACGGGCAGGCGGAAGATCCAGCGCCACTCCAGATGCATCACTTCCAGCACGACGATCGAGGTCACGTAGGAAAGCACCGACGCGCAGCCGGCCGCGAACACATAGAAACCGTAGACCTTGCCGCGCTCGCCCGCGCTCCACCAGTTGGAGATCAGCCGACTGCCCGGTGCCCAGCCCAATGCCTGGAAGTAGCCATTGATGCCCCAGGGCAGGATCAGCCCGGCGAAACCGCTGGCGAAACTGGTCACCCAGTTGGCGCCACAGGACAGTACGGCGCCCATGGTCATGATGCGTCGGCCACCGAATTTGTCGGCGAGGTTGCCGTTGATGGCCTGGCCAATGGCGTAGGCCCAGAGCATGGCGGCCGATGCCCAGCCAAGGTGCTCTTTGGTAAAGCCGAACTCGGCCTGGATACCGGGGATGGCGAAACCGAACGTTTGTCGCCCGGTATAGAAAAACAGATAGCAAAACATGGCTGCCAGCAGCATGCGCCACTGGGCGACGCGAAACGATGCGGTGTGTACGGCGAGACCTGGCATGGTTTGGGCACGATTCATGATCTTTTCCTTATTCTTGTTCGTTCCCTGCGAGTTGCGTCGCAGGGTGCACTCTTTTTCAGGTGCGGCAGGAAATCGTCGCGGCTCGTTACGCCGCTGGCAGTGTAGTGTCTTGGGGGGCTGGCGAGCCCTAGGCCGCTCGTGAGCCGATGAAGTTCTTGCCCCGTGCGCCCTGCAGGGCGAAATCGATCATGGTTTCAGCTTCTTCGGCCGTTACGCCGTAGTCGGCGAACTCGGTTTTCACATCCAGGCTGTGCAGGAAGGCGCGCAATCGGGCCTGGGCTTTATCCAGGTCTGGCCCGAAAACCCGTTGCAAGGTCTTGTCGCGCGTTGCGTCGTRGCCCCAGGCAAGGCCCAACACCAGTGGCAAGGTGAAGGAGCAGGCGATGCCGTGGGGCAGGCCGTAGCGCAAGGTCATCTCATAGGAAATGGAGTGGGCCAGCGCGGTCTTGGTGTTGGAGAACGCCATGCCGGCCTTGAGTGCGGCGAGGGCCATCCGTGAGCGCAGTTCCTGATTGGACAGGTCACGCCGCAGTAAGGGCAGGCATTCGAGGATGTCCTCGATGGCAGAGATCGCGAAGGTGTCGGAAAGCGGGTTGGCGTTGATGTTCCAGATCGACTCGAGTGCGTGGGACAGTGCATCCAGCCCGGTGGAAACGGTGACGCTGGCCGGCACCGTGAGCATCAATTGCGGATCGATGATCGCGACCTTTGGCCAGGTACAGTCCAGGTGCAGGGAATACTTCTTGTGGTTGGCGGCGTCCCAGATCGTCGCTCAGGGCGTGACTTCACTGCCGGTGCCTGCCGTGGTCGGGGCCGCGATCAGCTGTTTACTGCGTACCGGGACGAAGGGTTTGCCGCTTGCCAGCAAGGCGAGCAACTCATCGAAGCGGCCTGACTCGGTGCCGACAATCAGCGCTTTTGCCGTGTCGATGGCGCTGCCGCCACCGACGGCGATCACGGCATGGCATTCACCGGCCTCTTGCCAGAAACGTTCATAGGTCGCGCGCAGTTGCGCGACATCGGGATTGGGCTGGACATCTTCGATCACGTAGACCAAACGTTCGCCCAGCAACGCTTGAAGGCGATCCACCAGCCCCAGGCCACGGGCTTCGGGAAAGGTCACGACGGCAACGTTCTGGTGTTCGGTGATGGCGGCAAGCTCTTGCAGGCTGCCCCAGCCGAAACGGGTATCCACTGGGTTGTGAAATCGGGCGGTCATGGCGGGTCCTTGGTTTTTGTTGTTGGAAGTGACGCCATGCTCGCGGTCCACGGTCTACTGCACAAATCGATAAATCGCAGGTTTGAATCGGCTGGGCCGATAACGGCTGGTATGAAGGACGTGGCTGACGCTTCGCTTTCAACCGCTGTAAAGAAACTACCTGCCGCCCTGCGGCAATCACCATGAGTGATGGTGATTGCCTCTATGTTCCGCCTGCCGGGCTTCGGAGATCGGCCAGTTGAACCAGATAGCCGTGCTGCGTGGCTACGCGGCGGTGCCGACCGAGGTGCATTCACCCGGCAGTTCAAGGAATCGACCGGTTTCACCTCGCGCCAGTACCGCCAGGCCACCGGTCACGAGCAGCCATCCGGTGTGGATTAGCGACGCGCCGCCAACGGCCCTGTAAACTGGCCGCGCAAAAGGCACCTGCCTTACCCTTTCAAGCAAGAGAGCTCCCATGGCAAACCACGACCTGACCTTTACCCCCGATCCTGATGCCGATTCGATTTCCTCCGACGTCGTCGGTTTCGGCGGTGTGCTGGTCTCCACCCAGATCCCCACCCGTGCCGACGGCAGCCTGGAACTGGGCGACATCACCCTGCAAAGCGAATGCACCCTGCAAGCGCTGAAGGTCGCGCTGGAGCGTGCCGGCAGTTCCATGGACCGCGTGATGCACCTGACCATCTACCTCACCGACATGGCCGACCGCGCCGCGTTCAACGAGGTCTACAAGCGATTCTTCGCCAAGCCGTGGCCGGTGCGCGCTGCTGTCGGGGTTGCCTCGTTGGCGGTGGAAGGCATGCGTGTCGAAGTGACGGCGATGGCCGCCAAGGCCTAACTGCAGCAACACAACCCCTGTAGGAGCGAGCCTGCTCGCGATGGCGGCGTGTCAGTCGACATCGATATTGGCTGTCATACCGCTATCGCGAGCAGGCTCGCTCCTACAGGTGTTCGGGTAGGGCAGGTCTACTCGGAACGCCACCGGGCAGCACGAGGTGCCGGTCAGGCGTTTCGCCGCTACAATGCACGCCTCGACCGTGACAAGCCTGACTAAAAAAATTATGTCTTTGCCCAAACATCACCTGGAATTGCTCAGCCCTGCCCGCGATGTCGCCATCGCCCGCGAGGCCATCCTGCACGGCGCCGACGCCGTGTACATCGGCGGCCCGAGCTTCGGCGCTCGCCACAACGCCTGCAACGAGGTGAGCGAGATTGCCGAACTGGTGGAATTCGCCCGTCGTTATCACGCGCGGATCTTCACCACCATCAACACGATCCTGCACGACAACGAACTGGAGCCGGCCCGCCAGCTGATCCACCAGTTGTACGATGCCGGCGTCGATGCGCTGATCGTCCAGGACCTGGGTGTGATGGAGCTGGACATCCCGCCGATCGAATTGCACGCCAGTACCCAGACCGACATCCGCACTCTGGAGCGGGCGAAGTTCCTCGATCAGGCCGGTTTCTCGCAACTGGTGCTGGCCCGCGAGCTGAACCTCAAAGAGATCCGCGCCATCGCCGACGAGACCGACGCGGCCATCGAGTTCTTTATCCATGGCGCGTTGTGCGTGGCTTTTTCCGGCCAGTGCAACATTTCCCACGCGCAGACCGGGCGCAGCGCCAACCGCGGCGATTGCTCCCAGGCCTGCCGTCTGCCGTACACCCTCAAGGATGAAAAGGGTGGTGTGATCGCCTACGAAAAGCACCTGCTGTCGATGAAGGACAACAACCAGAGCGCCAACATCCGCGCCCTGGTCGAGGCCGGCGTGCGCTCGTTCAAGATCGAGGGCCGCTACAAGGACATGGGCTATGTGAAGAACATCACCGCCTACTACCGCCAGCGCCTCGACGCCGTGCTCGAAGACCGTCCGGACCTGGCCCGTGCCTCCAGCGGCCGCACCGCGCACTTCTTCCTGCCCGACCCGGAAAAAACCTTCCACCGTGGCAGCACCGATTACTTCGTCACGGACCGCAAGATCGATATCGGCGCCTTTGATTCGCCGACCTTCACCGGTTTGCCGGTGGGTGTGGTCGAGAAAGTCGCCAAGCGTGACATGCAGGTCGTGACTCACGAGCCGCTGTCCAATGGCGACGGCCTCAACGTGCTGGTCAAGCGTGAAGTGGTGGGTTTTCGCGCCAACATCGCCGAGCCCAAAGGCGAGTTCGAGGAGGACGGCGAGAAGCGCTATCGCTATCGCGTCGAGCCCAATGAGATGCCGGAGGGGATGTACAAACTGCGCCCCAACCATCCGCTGAATCGCAATCTCGATCACAACTGGCAACAGGCGCTGCAAAAGACCTCTGCCGAGCGTCGCATCGCGCTGAGCTGGGTCGCTCGCCTGCGTGAAGACCAGCTGGAACTGACCGCTACCAGCGAAGAAGGCATCAGCGCCAGCGTCACCCTGAACGGCCCGTTCGGCGCCGCCAACAAGCCGGAACAGGCGCTGGAGCAATTGCAGGATCTGCTCGGCCAGTTGGGTACCACGCAGTACCACGCCATCGACATCAAGCTGGATGCGCCGCAGGCGTACTTCATCCCGAACTCGCAGCTCAAGGCCTTGCGCCGTGAAGTGATTGAAGCCTTGACCGAAGCGCGGGTCGCCGCCCACCCGCGTGGCAGCCGCAAGGCCGAAACCACACCGCCGCCGGTGTACCCGGATTCGCACCTGTCGTTCCTGGCCAACGTCTACAACCAGAAGGCCCGCGACTTCTATCACCGCCATGGCGTCAAGCTGATCGACGCGGCCTACGAGGCCCACGAGGAGACCGGTGAAGTGCCGGTGATGATCACCAAGCACTGCCTGCGTTTCTCCTTCAACCTGTGCCCGAAACAGGCCAAGGGCGTGACCGGCGTGCGCACCAAGGTTGCACCGATGCAACTGATCCACGGCGATGAAGTGCTGACGCTGAAGTTCGACTGCAAGCCTTGTGAAATGCACATCATCGGCAAGATGAAAGGCCACATCCTCAACCTGCCGCAACCGGGCAGCGTGGTCGGTCACATCAGCCCCGAAGACCTGCTCAAGACCATCCCGCGCGCGCCACACTGAGTGACCGGTGGGTGCGCCGCAACGGCGCGCTCACCGATTGTTCAATACCCTTTGTAGTGGAAGTAAACGAATGCCACGGCAGCAGCCAGACCAAACGCTGCCAGGGCTTTTGTTCGTGCGGTTGCCTGGAATTCGCTTGACGCTTGCTCATGGGGTTGCGGGTACGCGGTGGCGTCATGGCGACGCTGCGGCATGGCCCAATAGGTGTAATGCAAGCCGATCAGCAGGGAAATGGCCATCAGGCCGAGGATCAGCCAACGTATCGTTGCCGGTTTTCGAGCGGCGGATATGCTGATCTCGTGTTCACAGGCCGCGCTCTCGAACTCCAGGACGGAAATGGGCTGGTAAACCGTCGAGGGCCCCTGTGCGTCACTGCGTATCGCCGCCATTTGTTCCAGGTCCAGTGCCTGATACTTCCAGAGTGTCGTCGATCCTTCCCGGCAGTAGGTGAACGCAGCGGGGCTCGAGGCGCCGATGATGCACGCGTCGTCGATACCGATACTTTTCAGGGTTTCCATCGCAGACCGTGTGAAGTCCATTTCGAGGACAGGAATGACGCCGTTGGCAGACACCGCGACCGACACCAGCAGGCTCGCGATGGCGCAGAGGGTTGATGTTTTCAAGGTCGAGCCCCCCCCCCTCGTTTTCACAGGATTTTTGTTATAAACGCGGGGTCTGGTTGCAACCTGCTTTTGCTGAAGTCTAGACGCTGGCGACAATCCTGGAGCTGGCGGTCGACATTATTCACAGGTGTCGGCGACGGCTTTTTCAGCGCGTTTGAATTCCTGTTTGACGTCGGTGGGGATGCGTTGCTTTTTCAGTTCCTGACCGAGGAATGGTTGATCGCCCCGGGACTGGAGCTCTGCGTCCTCGGCCGTTATCTGCGCTTCGATGGCCGCGGCGTGCTTGTCGATGACGGCATCGACCTCGGCTTCATTCCTGGCGGTATCGAGTGCCTGGACCAACTGGCCGGCCTCGGCTTTTTCGGCTTCGGCATAGGCTTCGACCGTCAACCCTGAGGCCAAGGCCCGTGCCTGGGTTTCCAGGCCATTGAGATGCTCCCGTGCGGCCTTGCAGACCGCTGCCTGTCGCTGGCTCTGGATGTGTTCCCAGGTGTTCAACCCATAAATCGCGGTCCCGAGTACCAGAAGGGTTGCAGCGGCCCCCATTAATTTGCCTTTCACTTTTGGCGCCCTCAAATGGCAAGGGAAGGGTGTTGCGCAAACGATTCCCGATTCAATTCGAGTAAAGAAAAGCGTAGCAGAGCTGGTCGGGCTGAATGTGCGCCGATAACTCCCCGAGATCCGGCTCAGCACTAAGCGACTGTTTTAATGAACAAATTTTTTTGTTTGGACTTCCCAGACGAAGAAAATGTTGGTAAATTTGCGCCCACTCTTGCAGCGGCCCTCAGGGAACCGGTCGCGCAAGCGGGCAGCAGGTCTTGTTGCCACTCAAGAAAGCGAGTGCCAGGCACTCATCGCAACAGATACAGGGGCGTCGCCAAGCGGTAAGGCAGCAGGTTTTGATCCTGCCATGCGTTGGTTCGAATCCAGCCGCCCCTGCCATTTTTTATTCCTGCCTAATCAGATAACACTCGACCGACGGTTATTATTCGTCGATTTGCCGGTGTTTTGCGTCTGTTATCCATCTCCCGGATGTTCCCTTGCCAGCCAGCGTCCAGCCAGGGTTTGCGGGCGTCCTTTCGGCGCGTTTCATGGAGACCTTCCGGGCTGATCTGGCCATCTGTCACTGAACCAGAGCGGCGCTGTAGTTGTTTCTACATAGCGTTTACACTGATGATGCCCGCCGTTTCCTAACTTTAAAGTCAAGAAAAGGACGCCTCATCATGAAAGTCAGTGCACGCAACGTATTCAAAGGCAAAGTCAGCCAGGTCCAGCAAGGCGCGGTCAACGCCGAAGTGGTTCTGACCCTGGCGGGCGGTGAGCAACTGGTTGCCGTCGTCACCATGGAAAGCATCAAGAACCTGGGCATCGCCGTCGGCAAGGAAGCCGTCGCGCTGATCAAGGCGCCATGGGTGATGTTGATGACCGAATCGAGCGATATTCGCCTGTCGGCGCGTAACTGCCTGGAAGGCAAGGTGCTGAGCGTCACCGACGGTGCGGTCAACGCAGAAGTGGTGATCGAGCTGGCCGGCGGTTCGAAGGTCTATTCCATTGTGACCCGCGATGCCGTGGCCGAGCTGGGTCTGGCTGCCGGCGTCAGCGCCACGGCAGTGATCAAGGCTTCGCACATCATCCTGGGCGTTCCAGCCTGATCAGACGCAAGCATTCTTTACTGATCCCCGTGATCCATTTCCTGATGGATCACGGGGGTTTTTCGTTTTGGCCTTTCGATCATCATTACCGAAAGCGCTCCGGGATGGCCTCGGCAAACGGATACCAGGAAAAATAGGGCCTTGCCTCGTCGATGACCCGTTCGACCGAGGGCCTTTGGGTCAACCTGTCGAAATAAGCACTCAAGTGGCGATGATCGTCGGGAAAGGCTACGAGGGTGCTGGCGTAGAACAGCGCCGGGGCGGCGGCGCAATCGGCCATGCTGAACGCCCGGCTGGCCACCCAGGTTCTTGCTGTCAGTTGACGTTCAAGCATGCCGTACGCGGTCATCAGCGCGGCGCGTTCCCGGGTCAGGTCGCCATTGGCGGCGTTCAGGCGGTCACTGACGATCTTCTGCATGGGCACCTGAACATGCAGGTCGAAAAAACGATCCCACAGGCGTACGTCCAGTGCGGTTTGCCAATCATGCGGAATCAGGTGCGCCTGGCCGGGATGAAGCCGGTCCAGGTACTCGATGATCACGCTCGACTCCGGCACATCCTTTTGCCGGGCAAGGTCGCGAAGCACCGGAAACTTGCCGATCGGCCACAACGCTTGAAGCTCGGCCCGGTCGGCATCGTTGCCCAGGTCGATGATCCTTTTTTCAAACTCGATTCCCAGTTCATAGAGAGCGATCAGCGCTTTGTGGCAGAACGATGAGAGCGGATGGAAATAAAGAGTCAGTGACATCCTTCAATTCCTCGGTGAGATGGAAACCCTTTCATTATCCGTCGCCATCCGCCGATGCGCGAGGCGCTCTGTCCTGGTGCTCGCGATGCCGGTCGGCGCCACCCTGATGTCCGGTGCCTGCTGTTCGGGTTAGAGTGTAGATTCTCTGGCCTGAATATCAGGCATGCCGCGTTTATGGTCATATTGCCATGCACCAGATCGGACTCATTGTTTACCCCGGTTTTCAGGTTCTGGGCCTGGCCATGTGTGCCGCCTTCGAGTTGGCCAACAGCGCCGGTGATGAGCCGTTGTACAGCATTGCGTTACTGTCCGAACCGGGTGGCCTGGTGCAAACGTCCGCAGGTTTTGCTGTACAGACCGAAGTGTTCGACCAGCGCTCGTTCGATACGCTGCTGGTCATGGGCGACAACCTGATCCGCCCGACCACACCGGGCATGCTGGAGTTTTTGCGCCGCGCCAGTCACGGCACCCGGCGTCTGGGCTCGATTTGCACAGGGGCGATTGCGTTGGCGGAGGCCGGTTTGCTCGAGGGTCGGCGGGCGACCACCCACTGGGCGCATGTGCCGGCCTTTCGCAAGGCGTACCCGAACGTGAAGGTCGAGGAAGACCGGATCTTCATCAACGATGGCCACCTGTGGACCGCGGCGGGCATGAGCGCTTGCGTGGACCTGGCCTTGGCGCTGGTGGAGAAGGATCTGGGCGTCGACGTTGCACGCAAGGTCGCGCGGCAATTGGTGGTGTATCACCGGCGTTCCGGCGGACAGTCGCAGTTTTCGGTGATGCTGGAACTGGCTCCCAAGACTGATCGCATACAGGCCGCGTTGAATTACGCCAAGCAGAATCTCAAGTCCGCGCTGTCGGTCGAGGCGCTGGCCAGCGCGGCCAATCTCAGCCCTCGGCAATTCAGCCGGGTGTTTCATGCCGAAACCGGTCAGTCTCCGGCCAAGGCCATCGAAAACCTGCGGGTCGAGTCGGCCCGGTTGATGATGGAAAGCGGGCGTTACTCCATCGATGTGGTGGCGGCGGACACTGGTTTTGGTGATCGGGAGCGTATGCGTCGCGCATTCATTCGTGCGTTCGGGCAGCCGCCGCAGGTGATTCAGCGTGCCAGTCGGGGCTGAATCGTGATGTCCTGAAAAGTGGTGTATACGACATTCAGGTCTTTATATTATTGTCGTAATCTTGATCTCGTTGAACCATTTCCCTCAATGAGATCACCGCCATGACCCTCGTCAAAGCCGCCGCCGTACAAATCAGTCCCGTTCTTTACAGCCGAGAAGGCACCGTCGAAAAAGTGGTGCAGAAGATTCTCGAACTCGGCGAGCAGGGCGTGCAATTTGCCGTGTTCCCGGAAACCGTCGTGCCGTACTACCCGTATTTTTCCTACGTGCAGTCGCCTTACGAAATGGCCGCCGAACATCTGAAACTGCTGGATCAGGCTGTCACCGTGCCTTCGCACGCCACCGATGCCATCGGCGCGGCGGCCAGGCAAGCGGGTATGGTCGTGTCCATCGGCGTCAACGAGCGCGATGGCGGTACGCTGTACAACACGCAGTTGTTGTTCGATGCCGACGGCTCGCTGATCCAGCGTCGCCGCAAGATTTCCCCGACCTACCACGAACGCATGATCTGGGGCATGGGTGACGGTTCCGGCCTGCGGGCCGTTGACAGCGCGGTAGGGCGCATCGGGCAACTGGCCTGCTGGGAGCATTTCAACCCGCTGGCCCGTTATGCCTTGATGGCCGATGGCGAACAGATCCATGCGGCGATGTACCCGGGGTCGTTTGCAGGTCCGTTGTTCGCCTCGCAAATGGAAGTCAGTGTTCGCCAGCATGCCCTGGAGGCCGCGTGTTTTGTGGTCAATTCCACGGCATGGCTGTACCCCGAGCAACAGGCGCAGATCATGGCCGACACCGGTTGCGCCATCGGCCGGATCTCCGGCGGTTGCTATACCGCGATCGTMGGCCCGGACGGTGTGGTGCTGGGGTCGTTGCAGGAAGGTGAGGGCGAGGTGATCGCTGACCTCGACATGGGGCTGATCGACAAGCGCAAACGCATGATGGATTCCCGCGGCCACTACAGCCGCCCGGAACTTCTGAGCCTGCTGATTGACCGCACACCTCAAACCCATGTGCATGAACGCAGCGCGCATCCGAAGTTGGCCGAAGAGAGCGGGCTGGAGGAAGTGATTCGTTAGTTTCAGGCAAAAAAACAGGGGACTTCATGGAAGTCCCCTGTTGTTTGTCCGCGTTGCAGATTGCGTTTCAGCGCCGCCAGAAGAATCGAGCCAGCAGCGCATCGATGCCGAACTTGCCGCCACCCGACAGCAACAACGGCGTGAGGGCCACAAGGTAGATCAATGGCAGTTTGAAGTTGCCGTAGCCCTTGTTGCTGATGGCATAGCCTTGGGCAAGTTCACTCAGGGTATGCCAGTCGGCGGGCCAATGGATGGCGGCGGTTGCGACGAGAGTCACCACCATCAGGCTCAACGCCGAAAAACGCGTGCCCAGGCCCAGCAGCAAGGTCATGGAAAAGATCAGTTCGGCCCACATCGACAGTTCCCAGTTCAGCGTTGCTGGAAGGTGGTCGAACGGAAACGGGAAGCGCTCCTGGATATCGGTGAACCAGTTCTGGCCGTTGAATTTTTCCAGGCCGGACTCGAAGAATTCCCAGGCGAGAAACACCCGCAGCGCCAGGGGGGCAACCCAGTCGCCGGCACGGTCTAGGTTCAGGTGCAGGCCTTTGACGGCCGAAGAAATGGAGGTGCTCATGGACATTGATCTCTTTCAGGTCAGGGAGGCGGGGCAACGGCATGCCCCGTGAGTTGAGCGTTTTGATCGGCGTGGCCAATCGACAGGCGTATTTCATCAACGGGGTGTATCTGCGGTGTGTCGTTGTGGTGGGGTTTTGAGTGCGGGGTGTGTCAGGGGCGGGGCTGTACACACTGAGATACGTAACCGGTACCTCTGTGCGAGCCTGCTCGCGATGGCGGGGTGTCAGTCGACATCAATTCTGACTGTCCTGCCGCTATCGCGAGCAAGCTCGCTCCCACAGTGGATGTTGGTCGTGGGCTGGATTTGGTCGACGCCAAACAAATGTGGAAGCGAGCTTGCTCGCGATAGCGGAGTGTCAGGCGCTATTGATGTTGGATGGAATGGCCTCTTCGCGAGCAGGCTCGCTCCCACAGGGAAATTGCTATACATTTTCCGGCCGCCCCCCTGCATGGTGAAACCGTTTCATGTCTCTTGCGCTCGAACGTCTAGTCGCTGGCACGCCGATCCCTTTCGCCGGTAATCGTGTCACTGTCGTCAGCCCCGAACTGGCGCAACGCTTCCAGCCCGGTGACCACCTGCTGGTGGAGCAGGTCAGCGGCGAGTTGCTGCTGATCCCCGTGGCGGACCAGCAAGCGGCCAACGTCGCGATCGAGCGCGCCCAAGCGGCGTTCACCGCGCTGTCGGCGGTGTCCGATCAAGCAATCAGTGCCTTCTTCGACCTGTTTGCCCAACGCCTGGAAACCCCGGAATGCTGGGCCTTGATCGAAGCCGCCAACCTGGCCGACATCGAGCGGGCCAAGGCGCGCGGTCGCTCGACCACCCGGTTGCTGGCCGATGAGCGCATGCGTCGCGACATGATCGCCGGCCTGCGCGCATGGCGTGATGCCGCGGCCAGCCGTGGCAAGGTGATCAGCTGCGTCGAGCACGATGGCTGGAAGGTCGAGCAAGTGGTCTCGCCATTGGGCATCGTCGCCTTCGTCTTCGAAGGCCGGCCGAATGTGTTTGCCGACGCGGCCGGTGTATTGCGCACCGGCAACACTGCGGTGTTGCGCATCGGCAGTGATGCATTGGGCACCGCGCAGGCGATTGTTGCCCATGCGTTGAATCCCGCACTGAACGATGCCGGATTGCCAGCTGGTGCGGTGTCGCTGGTGGAAAGCGTCAACCACGCCGCCGGTTGGGCGATGTTCGCTGACCGGCGCCTGTCATTGGCGGTGGCCCGTGGTTCGGGTCGCGCCGTCAGCCAGTTGGGCAGCATCGCGCAACAGGCCGGCACGGCGGTCAGCCTGCACGGCACCGGTGGCGCGTGGCTGGTCGCCAACGCCGATGCCGATGCCCGACGCTTTGCCGCCGTGGTGCGCAACTCCCTGGACCGCAAGGTCTGCAACACCCTGAACGTCTGCCTGATTCACCGCGACCGCGCCGCTGAACTGGTGCCGCTGTTCCTCGATGCACTCAAGCAGGCTGGCACCGCACGGGGGCAGGGTTGCAAGTTGCACATCGTCGAAGGCAGCGAGTCGCACCTGCCGCAAGACTGGTTGACTGCAACGGTCGAGGTATTCCGCGCCGAGGGTTATCAAACCGAGGCGCAGGCCGAGCCGTTGGCGGAAGATCAATTGGGCCGTGAATGGGAGTGGGAAGAAACCCCGGAAGTCAGCCTGAAAATCGTCGACGACCTGGACAGTGCCATTGCCTTGTTCAATCGCTACAGCCCGCAATTCACCGTGTCATTGATCAGTGAAAGTGCCGAGGCCCAGGAGCGTTTCTACAACGCGGTCAACGCGCCTTTTGTCGGCAATGGCATCACCCGTTGGGTCGATGGTCAGTACGCGTTGAACAAGCCGGAACTGGGTCTTTCGAACTGGGAGAGCGGGCGCCTGTTCGCTCGCAGTGCGATTCTCTCGGGTGATGGCGTGTTTACGATTCGTAGCCGCATGACCCAGGTCGATCTGGGCGTCAAACGCTGAGATGGCGGAACCGGTGACCGCTGCAAGGGCGGTCACTTTGTTGAGCAAACGGCAGTTCTGATCACGCGGCTTTGATCGCCTTGGCCGATACGGCACAAGTGCCCGGATGCTCGACCAGCGACACAAAGCTTCGGCTGTCGGCATCCAGCGCGTCGATCGAACCGGTCTCGATGTCATACACCCAGCCATGCAGGTTCAACAGGCCTTTTTCCTGTGCCAGTCGCACACTCGGGTGCGTCTGGATATTGGCCAGTTGGGCAATGACATTTTCCCGAACCATCGAGCTGACCTTGGCCGCTTCGCTGGCGTGTGGCCGGCCTTCGTTGATCACTTTCGCTGATTCGGCGTGTTGCAGCCAGCCGCTGACGGCGGGCAGGTGATCCATGCAAGTGCACTTGGCTACCGCCGTCATGGCGCCGCAGTCCGAATGGCCGCAGATCACAATGTCGGTGACGCCGAGCACAGCGACGGCGTATTCGACAGTGGCCGATACACCACCCGGATGCGGACTGTAGGACGGCACGATGTTGCCGGCGTTACGGATCACGAACAGCTCACCGGGCTCTTGTTGGGTCAGCAGTTCCGGCACTACACGGCTGTCGGAACAGGTGATGAACAGCGTGCCTGGATGTTGGGTGGTGGCCAGGTGTTTGAACAGGTCAGTGCGTTGTGGAAAGGCTTCTTTCTGGAACTTCAAGAAACCGTCGATGAGCGCTTTCATGATCGCTTCCTCATGGGTGACCAGGGTTTGGCCCGCACCGGTAGTGCGGGCCGGTAACAACTTAGAAAGGGCGCAGCGGCAGGAACTTGCCGTCGAGGGTGATGACTGCGCGGGAGCCGCCTTCCGGATCTTCGACTTTCTTCATGTCGAGCTTGAAGTTGATCGCGCTGATGATGCCGTCGCCGAACTGCTCATGAACCAGGGCTTTGAGGGTGGTGCCGTAGATCTGGATCATTTCGTAGAAGCGGTAGATGGTCGGGTCGGTCGGCACACCCGAGAGGCTGCCGCGCAGCGGGATGATCTGCAGCCGGGCCACGGCGTCGGCGTCCAGTTCGAGTTTGTCGCCTACCACTTTGGCGGCGGTTTCCGGCAGCGGATGTTGACCGAGCAGGGCAGCGGTGACGTAGGCCAGGCTCAATCCGGTGCCGTCGGCCAGGTCCTGCCACGACAGGTTTTTGCGTGCCTTGGCATCAAGGACAGAAGTGGTCAGGGCCAGGCTTGGGTCGTTGTAGGCGTGGGACTGTTGCATGGTGATTCTCCTATCGGGAGTGGCGTTGCTTGGGTGTGGGGCCATCTTCTGCCGATCGACTCATAGCGTCCAAGATCGATATACAATGCAATCCATAAGTACTGCCTATAGATGGAGAATCCCGTGTTGCTTCGACATTTGCGTTATCTGCTGGCGGTTGCCGACCAGGGTGGTTTCACTCGCGCCGCCGAAGTGCTGCACGTATCCCAGCCAACCTTGTCGCAGCAGATCCGGCAACTGGAAGAGTCTCTGGGCGTGAGTCTGTTCGACCGGACCTCGCGCACGGTCAAGCCGACCGATGCCGGTGAGGCTTACATTGAATGCGCGCGGCGGGTATTGGTGGAGCTGGAAGCGGGCAGGCGTGCGTTGCATGACGTGAAGGATCTGTCTCGCGGGACGTTGCGCCTGGCCATGACGCCAACCTTCATGGCCTATCTGGTTGGGCCGCTGGTGCGAGACTACGTGGCGCGCTACCCGAACATCCATCTGGAGATTTTCGAGCTGTCGATGGACGAAATCGAGGCCGGGCTGGCAGATGATTCGCTGGATGTCGCGATTGCGTTTGATCAGGTGAGAAGCGCCGACATCGAATCGATCCCGGCCTTTACCGAAACCCTGGGGTTGATGGTCGGGCGGGATCATCCGCTTTACGAGCGTCAGGAGGCGTTGTCCGCCGAAGAGGTGGCCGAGCTTGAGTTTGCCCTGCTGAGCCCGGACTACATCACCCGCACCTGCATTGATGAGTATTTCGCGCAGGCGTACATCACGCCCAAGGTGGTGATTGAAGTGAACTCGGTCAATACGCTGCTGGAAGTCATCCGGCACTGCGCCATCGCCACCATCCTGCCGGAACCCATCGCCACTCAGGATCGGGCATTGCGAAAATTGTCCATGCTGGGAGCAGCGCCTGAACGCGGGGCTGCGTTGCTGCGGCGCAAGAACAACTACCACAGCGCGGCGTCACTGGCGTTTGTGGAGCTGGTGTTGGGGACGAGTTTGTCTTGAACACCACAAAGCCTTGTGGGAGCGAGCTTGCTCGCGAAGGCGGCGGTCCATTCAACATTGATGTATCCGTAAGTGTGTCATCGCGAGCAAACTCGCTCCTACAGTTGATCTTCGTTCAGGCATAAAAAAAGCCTGCTCCTTATTGGGAGCAGGCCTTGTTTATCAATAAGTCAGTGACGACTCATTCAATTAGTAGAGCCGGTCAATCACCCGAACTTCGTTCTGATCCTGCATCGAGGCCCAGGCCTGTTTCAGGGTTTGCAGAACATTACCAATGAAGTCCTTGTCGGCTGCGGCTTTCTTGCCGACATAGCCCTGGCCGCGACGGTACATCTTCAGTCGGGCCAGCAGGTTCTGGTTGTTCTGGTCGAACTCTGCTTCATGGGCATGAGGCGACAGGCAGTCGATATGAACCTGGCCAGACTTGCTGATCCAGAGAATATGGCTGTCGTGGCTGTCTTTCTTTGCAGCGAACATACGAGCCAGTTCATCGATAGTTGGTTGATTGTTCAGATTCATCATAAAGCCCCTTGACCAATTGGTGATCTTTCAAAGTTGATTCGCTAATACAGGTAGCCCATCGGTTAGTTGATCCCTGGCACCGAAACCAGGACGTCAGCGTTCGACCGCCTTATCGGGCGGGGTCCTGCGTCTGTTGCATGTAGTCGTGTTGAATAACTGCTACGCAATAGCGTCACAACGAAGAGAAGCGGCGAAAACCTTAAGGCCACTGCCGACATTTTCAGGGTCGGCCACAAGCTTCATGAGGATTGCTCGCCAAGACTTCTCGCCCTTGTACTGGACGTTCAGGCCAGGTCAGCTTCTTCAATCTGCCTTGTGGGCAGCGTGTATCCGGGAAAAACAGCTCGGCGGTCAGACGAGCTTGCTCAAACGTGTTGCCTGCACTCCCGATCGGGGAGACGTCTGCATCATGCAAGGGCAAATCGGAGGCGTCAACGGTTTTGTAGTGATTATTTTTGGTCACTACATATTGTCGGACAAAGCTGTTCGGAATTAGCGCGGGGAGTTGAGGGCGTGTCGGTCAGGATGACAACGGCGGACACTCAAAGCGGTAAAAAGTGCAGGGATGACCGTCAACCACCTGCTGATGCAGGGTGAATCCGTCAACGCCGAGCCCCGGCATCACGGCGGCCCAGAACCGGCGTGCCGGCTGATTCGCCTCGAGATGGAAAATCTGCCATTGACCGGGGAATTGACTCAAGAGGGTGGAAACGACAAATCGCGCGACACCCCGGCCACGGAAGCGTCGGCTGACAAACAGATAGCCGATGTTGTAGTCGGCACCGGGGAGATGAGTCCGGTCATCCACGGTCACGAAGCCGGCCAGTTCTGTGTCGACCTTGATCAGGAAGGGGCGGGTGGCCGGGTTTCGCCAGTAGTCCGGCATGGGCAGGATGTTGAAGAGGCCGTATTCACCCAGTTTCAGCGGCAACCATTCGCTGAAGTCGTAGGTGTAGAACTGCATCAGGTTTTCGATGGTTTCCAGCTCATCGCGTTGGGCGGCGTGCAGTTCTATCGAAGACATACGAAGTGGCTCCTGACAGGCCAAGGGACACAGTTGATTATGGTCGGCGTCGCACGATCTGTGGCGGGTTTAAGTATTGCTTGCCGGTTTTGACTTGCGCCGGGTGCCGCTCGCTGGTTTGCGCGCAGTGCCTTTGCGCTTTTTCTTCCAGGGGGCTGCGGCGGATCCGCCGGGCGGTGGACCGCTGATGGTCAGGCTCAGTCCGGCGCAACGGCTGACCTGCTTGCTCATCCACGCCGCCTGTTTGGTGACGAACTCTTCCAGACTCATTTCCCCGCTTTGCACCATGTCCAGCGCCTGTTCCCAGATCGCCGTAGTGCCCGGATCGGCGATGGCCCGCGGCACGGCGTCGATCAGGCTGAACGCGGCCGGCGTGGCGGCCAGGGCCTTGCCGTTCTTGACCAGATAACCACGGTCGAGCAGGCCCTGGATGATCGATGCACGGGTCGCTTCGGTGCCGATACCGGTGGTGTCCTTGAGCTTTTGCTTGAGCAGAGGGTCTTGCACCAGTTTGGCGACATTCTTCATGGCCTTGATTAGATCGCCTTCGGTGAACGGCTTCGGCGGTTGGGTCCAGAGGTCCTTGAGTTGCACGCCGGCCACGGCGCAGTCGATGCCTTCGGCCAGGTTCGGCAGTGTCTGCGGCGCCGGGGCTTCGCGCCCCTTGGCCGGAGCCAGCGCTTCGGGCAGGGCGCGTTTCCAGCCCGGC
This sequence comes from Pseudomonas sp. KB_15, assembly GCF_052114525.1. Lineage (NCBI taxonomy): Bacteria > Pseudomonadati > Pseudomonadota > Gammaproteobacteria > Pseudomonadales > Pseudomonadaceae > Pseudomonas > Pseudomonas sp. KB_15. The sequence goes on from NZ_JBFREX010000004.1 coordinate 38,235, forward strand.
TCGATGATCTGCTTGCCGACAGCGCGCAGGGCTTGGCCTGCGCAATCGAAGTCGGCCTGGGTGCGGTCGTATTCGTGATTGGGCAGGAATTGCGCCAGGTATCGCGCGCGGATCAGGGTGTAGACCGCGCGCTGTTTGCCCGCCAGCCGGTCGAGATTCTTCGCCGCAGCCGTGGGGATGATGCCGTGGTGAGCGCTGACCTTTGCATCGTTCCAGGCCCGTGAACGCCGTTGCGGATCAAGGTGATCATGCAACACGTTCAACGCCGGATCGGCCTGGTGCAGCGCCGCCAGAATGGCCGGCGCCTCGCTGTGTTGACTCAGGGGCAAGTAGCCGCAATCGCTGCGCGGATAGGTAATGACTTTGTAGGTTTCGTACAGCGCCTGGGCGATGTCGAGGGTTTCCTGGGCGCCGAGGCCGAGTTTCTTTGAGCAGACCTCCTGCAGGGTGCCCAGATCGAACGGCAGCGGCGCCACTTCGCGCATCCGCTCGGTGCGCAGTTTGATCACCCGCGCACTGGTCGCGCCGCTCATGGCGTTTGCTGCTTGTTGTGCCAGCGCCTGATTCAGGCAGCGGTCCTGATCGTCGCAAAGGTCCGATGCCGCGCGCCATTGCGCCGTGAACGCGGTGCCGTTGTGCAGCAGTTGCACATCGATGGCCCAATAGGGGACGGGCACAAAGTCGGCGATGCTGCGATCGCGATCCACCACCAGGCGCAAGGTCGGCGTTTGCACCCGGCCGACCGGCAACACGCCTTGGTAGCCAGACTGGCGCCCCAGCAAGGTGAACAGCCGACTCATGTTCATGCCGATCAGCCAGTCGGCCCGGGAGCGACCCAGGGCCGAGTGATAGAGGCTGAAGGTCTCGTTCCCCGGTTTGAGTGCCGCGAGGGCCTTGCGGATGGACGCATCGTCCAGCGCCGACAACCAGAGCCGGCGGATCGGCCCGCGATATCGGCAATGCTCCACCAGCTCCCGGGCGATCATCTCGCCTTCACGGTCGGCGTCCGTGGCAATGATCAGTTCGCTGGCTTCACCGAGCAGGCGCTTGACCGCTTTGTACTGGCTGGCGGTACGCGGCTTGACGGTCATTTTCCACTTTTCGGGAATGATCGGCAGGTCTGCCAGCACCCAGCGCTTGTAGCGCGCGTCGTAGGCATCCGGCGGTGCGGTTTCCAGCAGGTGGCCGATGCACCAGGTCACCGTGACGTCCGTTCCCAGCCAACAGCCATCGCCCCGGCGCCTGGCGCCGAGTACTGCCGCTATGTCTTTGGCCTGGGAAGGTTTTTCACAGAGGTACAGCCGCATAACCACCATCGTCGATCTATGTGTCAGGGGTGCACAGAATGGCGCTTGATGGACAATGGAGCAATCTTTATCTGTATGGATGTACAGCTTGGTGTGTCGTGCCGACGGACTGTGCCGGCAGGCTCCGTTCGGCTGTGAAGCCGTCAGGAGGGGGAAACTTGGGTTATACATGATAAATCGTGGTCGCAGGTTTTGGGGCTGCTGCGCAGCCCATCGCGGGCAAGCCACGCTCCCACATCATCGATTTGCAGGTCCATCACCGTCATGAGGAACGTATTCCATGAAAAGCTCCGGTCCTAGTCCTGTCATCACTATCGCCGAGCAGCCCGGCTGTCTGCTGGTGAAGTTTCACGGTATTCAGGTGGCCGCCTCGGCGCGGGCCCTGGTGTTGCTGGAGGCCAATTACCCGCCGGTGTATTACGTGCCGCGAGAGGATATCGACGAGAAATATTACGCACGCACCGACCACACCAGTTATTGCCCGTACAAGGGCGATGCCAGTTATTTCAGTTTGCAGGTGCCGGGGCATGAGAGTGCCAATGCAGTGTGGAGTTATGAGAATCCCAAGATATCGGTGGAGCAGATACGCGAATATGTGGCGTTCTACCCGGATCAGGTGAAGTTTGAGTTGTTGGATGCCGAGGTTTGATGGTCGCCGTCAGCCGGGCGCAGCTGTGGCGAGAGAGTCTGTGTACTCCCTCGCCAGCCGGGCGGATCAGTTCTTGTCGAGATCCACGTTGCGGGTCTCACGCAGGCAAATCATCCCCACCACCAGGCTCACCCCGGTAATCACCACCGGATACCACAGCCCGTAGAAGATGTCTCCGGTGTACACCACCAGGGCGAACGACACAGTCGGCAGGAAGCCGCCGAACCAGCCGTTGCCGATGTGGTAGGGCAGGGACATCGAGGTATAGCGGATGCGGGTCGGGAACAGTTCGACCATCAACGCCGCCAGCGGGCCGTAGCACATGGCCGAGATGATGATCAGCGCGACAATCAGCGCCACGATCATCGGTTTGTTGATCTGCTGCATGTCCGCCTGTTGCGGGTAACCGGCGAGGTTCACGGCGCCGCGCAAGGCGGCTTCGTCGAAACCATCGATCTTCACGTCACCGACGCTCACCTGCACGCCACTGCCGGCCGGGGCCGCTGCGCTCTGGTACGGCAGGCCCTGCTTGACCAGGAAGGTCTTGACCTTGTCGCACGGGCTGTCGAATTTCGCCTTGCCCACCGGGTCGAACTGGAAGGTGCAGGTGGCCGGGTCGGCCATCACGGTGATCGGCGCCTGGCGGCTGGCCTGGTCGATGGCCGGGTTGGCGTAGTGGGCCAGGGTCTTGAAGATCGGGAAGTACAGCGCGGTGGCCAACAGCAGGCCGATCATCAGCACCGGTTTGCGCCCGACCTTGTCCGACAGCCAGCCGAAGAAAATGAAGAACGGTGCGCCAATGGTCACGCTGACAATCAGCAGACCGTTGGCCACGGCCGGGTCCATTTTCAGGAACTGGGTGAGGAAGAACAGCACATAGAACTGCGCGGCGTAGAAGGTCACCGCTTGCCCGGCATTGATGCTGAACAGCGCGATCAACACCACTTTGAGGTTTTCCCATTTGCCGAAGGAATCGCGAATCGGCTGTTTGCACAGCTTGCCTTCCTCTTTCATTTTCACGAAGGCCGGCGACTCGTGCAGGCTCAGGCGAATCCAGGTCGAGATGCCCAGCAGCACGATGGAAAACAGGAAGGGAATGCGCCAGCCCCAGACTTCGAACTGATCGCCGGTGAAGTAACGGCAGCCCAGCACCACCAGCAGCGACAGCAGCAGGCCCAGGGTCGCGGTGGATTGAATCCAGCTGGTGTGGAAGCCGCGCTTGCCGATGGGCGCATGCTCGGCGACATAGGTCGCGGCACCGCCATATTCACCGCCCAGGGCCAGGCCCTGGAGCATGCGCAACACCACCAGGATGATCGGCGCGGCGATGCCGATGCTGGCGTAGGTCGGCAGCAGCCCGACACAGAAGGTCGCCAGGCCCATGAGGATGATGGTGGCGAGGAAGGTGTATTTGCGTCCGATCATGTCCCCCAACCGGCCGAACACCAGCGCACCGAACGGCCGGACGATAAAGCCGGCGGCGAAGGCCATCAGCGCAAAGATGAACGCCGTGGTGTCGTTGACCCCGGCGAAGAACTGCTTGCTGATCACCGCCGCGAGGGCGCCATAGAGGAAAAAGTCGTACCACTCGAAGACCGTCCCGAGGGACGAGGCGAAGATGACTTTCTGGGTTTCCTGACTGGTGCCCGCGCTGCGCACGGCTTCCAGGGACTGAACGTGTTCTGACATACCGGTATCCCTCTCAGTGATTGTTTTTGTTGTTCCACTGGTGTTGCGTGTTCCTTGCAGGGGTGATGCTCGATGTCCGTGAATCTAATGCAATCCTTGTAGGAGCGAGCCTGCTCGCGATGGCGGTGGATCAGCCAACGATTATGTTGACTGTCATTCCGTCATCGCGAGCAGGCTCGCTCCTACAGAAAGCGTTTCTGGCGTGGCCAGGATCATTTGTGCAGCCTTCTCGGCAATCATCAATGTCGGTGAGCAGGTGTTGCCCGAGGTGATGCGCGGCATGATCGAGGCATCGGCAATGCGCAGGCCGGGAATTCCACGGACCTTGAGTTGCGCATCGACCACGGCTTCGGCGTCGTTGCCCATGCGGCAGGTGCCCACCGGATGGAAAATCGTGGTGCCGATTCGCGCGGCGGCTTCGTGCAGTTGCTCTTCGCTTTGCAGGCTGTCGCCGGGCAGGTACTCCACCGGGTTGAATGCGCGCAGGGCCGGCGCGGAGACGATGCGGCGGGTCAGGCGGATGGCGTCGGCGGCGATGCGCAAGTCCTCCGGATGGCTCAGGTAATTGGGTTGGATCAGCGGTGCTTCTTGCGGATCGGCGGAGCGGATTTCCACCCGGCCACGGCTTTGCGGGCGCAGATCGCAAACCGACGCGGTGAACGCCGGGAACGCATGCAGCGGCTCGCCAAAGCGCTCCAGCGACAGCGGTTGCACGTGGTATTCAAGGTTTGCTGAAGTCTGTTCCGGCCCGGAGCGGGCAAAGGCGCCCAACTGGCTCGGCGCCATGGACAGCGGGCCGCTGCGGTCATAAAGGTAGCGCAGGCCCATGCCCATCTTGCCCCACAGGCTGCCGGCAATCTGGTTCAGGGTGCGGGCATTTTCCAGCTTGTAGATCAGCCGCAGTTGCAGGTGATCCTGCAGGTTGCCACCGACACCGGCTAGCTCATGGGCGACGCCAATGCCCAGCCGCTCCAGCAGCGGACGCGGGCCGATGCCGGAGCGTTGCAGGATGCCTGGCGAACCGACCGAGCCGGCACAGAGGATGATTTCCTTGCGCGCCTTGAAGGTTTTCGCCTGGCCTTGCCAACGGGCACTGACCGCTGAGGCGCGGCCATTGTCCAGCAGCACGCGGTCGACTTCGACACCGGTCAGCACAGTGAGATTGGGACGTTGGCGCACAGGTTTGAGAAACGCCTTGGCCGCGTTCCAGCGGATGCCGGCCTTCTGATTGACCTGGAAATAGCCGCAACCTTCGTTGTCGCCCTGGTTGAAGTCATCGATGCTGGCGATGCCGCTTTGTTCGGCGGCACTGCGGAAGGCGTCGAGAATCGGCCATGACAGGCGCTGGCGTTCGACTCGCCATTCGCCTGCGGCGCCGTGAAATTCGGCGGCGCCGGCAAAGTGGTTTTCACTCTGCTTGAATAGCGGCAACACGTCTTGCCAGCTCCAGCCGGGGTTGCCGTCGGCGGCCCAGCGGTCGTAGTCACCGGCCTGGCCGCGCATGTAGATCATGCCGTTGATGGAGGAGCAGCCGCCCAGTACCTTGCCGCGCGGGTAGCTCAGGGCGCGACCTTGCAGCCCCGGTTGAGCTTCGGTCTTGAAGCACCAGTCGGTGCGCGGGTTGCCGATGCAGAACAGGTAACCCACGGGGATGTGAATCCATGCGTAGTTATCGCGGCCACCGGCTTCGAGCAGCAACACGCGATGCTGCGCGCTGGCCGACAGTCGATTGGCCAGCAGACACCCGGCCGGCCCGGCCCCGACCACGATGTAGTCGTATTCATCAACGGAAGGCTGCATCCCTGACCTCGTTTTGTTGTTCTTGTTGTCTGTCATCCTAGTTGTTAGCTTTCGTCAAAAGAATGTTAGTTTTTGCGCAGCCGCTGTGCGTTTTTAAACAGCATCCCGAACGGCAAAGAACAAGGACGATTCATGTTCGACTGGAATGACCTGCGGTTTTTTCTCGAATTGCAGCGCAGCGGGCGTTTGCTGACGGCCGCCCGCCGCCTGAACACCACCCATGCCACTGTGGCGCGGCACATCGAGGCGATCGAAAAGAGCCTCGGTACGGCGTTGTTCGTCCAGCATGCCCAGGGTTATGAGATGACCCCGGCGGGCGAGGCTTTGCTTAAACACGCCGAGGCGATGGAGAACGTGGCGTTGCTGGCCCAGGAGGAAATCACCCAATCCACCGCGCCGCTGGGCAAGATCCGCGTCGGCGTGACCGAAGGGCTGGGCATCATGTTTCTCGCCAGTCGCATGAACGGCTTGTTCGAACGCTACCCGGGGCTGGAAGTGGAGCTGGTGGCGGTGCCGCGTTTTGTCAGCATTCTCAACCGCGAGGCGGAAATCAGCATCCACCTGGAGCGCCCGGCCGCCGACATGCTGGTCACCCGCAAACTTACCGATTATCGCCTGGCGTTGTATGCCAGCCAGGACTACCTCGACCGATCACCGCCATTGCGCAGTCGCGAGGACCTGGGGCGCCATGCGTGGATTGGCTACGTCGATGATTTGCTGTTCAGCCAGGAACTGATGTTCCTCAACAGCTTCTGCCGCAACCCGCGGGTGGTGTTTCACAGCACCAGCGTGATCGCCCAGCAACAGGCTGCGCGCTCAGGTCTGGGGATCGCGGTGTTGCCGTGCTACATGGCCAGCGCTGACCCGGACCTGGTGCCGCTGTTGCCGGACGAAAGCATTCAGCGCAGCTACTGGATCAGCACCCGCCGGGAGCTGCACAAATCGGTGCGGTTGCGGGTGTTGTGGGATTATGTGGTGGAGTTGTGTGAGAGGGAGCAGGGGTTGTTGTTGGGGGCTGTTGCTCAGGGTGCCTGAACGGGTGCCATCGCGAGCAGGCTCGCTCCTACATTGGTTTAGCGTCGTTCGCAAAATTTGTGGTAACACTGCCCCCTGTGGGAGCGGGCTTGCCCGCGAAGGCGGCGGCACATCCAATATCCATCTTGAGGTTCAAGCAAGAATCTCGAACGCGGTGCTGGCCAGCCGTTCGCCATTGACCATGATGTGCACGGCATGGCGTCCCGCATAATGCTTGCGGGTGGTGAGCTCCTTGATCTGCTGACCACGGCTGACGACTTCGCTGGCGTGACCGGGCAGCGTCAGCGCCTTGAGCTTGAACACCTTCGCCGAGGTGCTGCCGTTTGCCTTGACGTAATCGATGGCGTAGTCGATCACCAGTCGCTGGCTGCTTTGAACGGTGGACTTGACGGCAAACGACAGGGTGATTTTTTCTCCCAGGCCAATCACCGGCGGTTCGACTTTCACATCGACGATCTCGACTTCGGGTTTGCCGCCCGCGCCGATAATCGCCAGTGCCCGCTGATTGCCCTGTTTGATCAGGCTACGCAGGGCGTGTTTGGCGATCCATGCGCTGTGCCTGTTGTCCAGCGACCAGCCTTCGATCCTGTCCAGCACCCAGTCGGGATGATCCTTGGTGATGTCGTTGAGGTGGTTGGCCACGGACTTGCGCACATAAAGGCTGGTGTCGGCCTTGAGGTTGTCGAGGATCTTCGAGGCCAGGCGAGGGTCGGCCTGAACCTGCTCCAGGCGAAACGACCATGGCAGGCGCGGGCGGCAACCTTCACTGGCCAAGCGCCGCACGTGTTCGTTGTCATCCAGCGACCAGTCATGCATCAGCTTCAACGATCGATCGAGGTCGCTGCGCAAGAAATGGCGGATCGCGAATTCCGAGGAGCCGAAAGCGGTGAAGTACTTCAAGGCATCCATCGAGACGTCGAACGCATGGGTGCCATAACTGGCGACGTAATGCGGCAGGCACATGCTGACAAAGCCGCTGTTCAGGCGCGGGGCGAGGGCGCGCAGCACCTCCAGCGACGCCTCGTAGTCCAGGGGTAGTACGGCCTGCAGGCATTCGCTGACCCGGGCCATGCGCTGCATGACGCTGAGCTCTGCCAGGCCGGATTGGGCCAGCTTCAGGAAGCGCGTGGCCTCGAATGGCGGATAGACCGCGGTCATCTCGGTGGCGATGTGCTGGAGGCGCTCGGCATTGAAGATTTCCTTGAGGGCGGGGGCAGGTTGGTCAGCCATGGTGGTTCCTTGGGAATTGTGGTTAATCCATTACACCGCGTTATCGTTCTTCGCGAGCAAGCCCGCTCCCACACTGGATCTCAGGTGCTCACAAATATTGAGCCTGGCAGAGATCCTTTGTGGGAGCGGGCTTGCCCGCGATGGGGCCCGAATAGTCACCTCATGTCTTGCCCGCTTGCTCCTGCAATTGATCCGACTCAAACAGCTTCGCCAGTTCGATCCGTGCTTCCTGCGCCGTCTGCATCACCTTCACCGCGTCGTCATACACTGCATGCTGGGCTTCAAGCACCTCTTCATCGTGCTGCTTGAAGCGTTTGATCCGCGCATCGGCCTGGGCCTGGGTCAGGCCCAGGCCGATCAGGGTTTGCCGGCTCATTTCCAGGCTCGAATAAAAGGTTTCGCGCACGGCGTGAGCGCCGACGTCCATCAGCCGGTGCACATGCTGGCGGTTACGGGCACGGGCGATGATTTTCATGTGCGGGTAGAGCTTGCGCACCAGTTCGGCGGTCTTGATGTTGGTGTCCGGGTCGTCGGTGGCGATCACGAAATACTCGGCTTCCCCGACCTTGGCCGCGCTGAGGATTTCCGGGCGCATCGGGTCGCCGTAGAACACCGGCACGCCACCAAAGCTGCGGGACAGTTCGATGGTTTCCACCGACGTGTCGAGGGCCACGAACTTGATGTTCTGCGCACGCAATATCCGCGCAACGATCTGACCCATGCGGCCCATGCCGGCGATCACCACTCGAGGCGCGTCGGCGTCGATTTCGCGGAACTTGTCCGGTACTTCCACCGGTTGCACTTTCGGGCTGACCAACCGTGCGCAAAGCAGCAGCAACAGCGGCGTCACGGCCATGGACAGGGTGATGGTCAGCACCAGCAAGTCATACAGTTCTGCCGCGAACAGCCCGTGATCGCGACCGATCTTGAACACCACAAAGGCAAATTCACCACCGGCCGCCAACACGATGCCCAGGCGGATTGCACTGACCTTCTTCAAGCCCCCGGCCAGGCGACCGACAATAAACAGCAGCGGCAGTTTGATCGCGATCAGCAGCAGGGTCAGGCCCAGCACCGCGACCGGCATGCTCAGCAACAGGCTCAGGTTCGCACCCATGCCGACGCTGATGAAAAACAGCCCCAGCAACAGGCCTTTGAACGGTTCGATCTGCGCTTCCAGTTCATGGCGATACTCGGAATCCGCCAGCAGCAGGCCGGCGAGGAATGCGCCCAGGGCCATGGAGATTCCGGCCAGTTCCATCAGCCACGCCGTGCCGATCACTACCAGCAACGCCGTGGCGGTGGAGACCTCTGGCAACGCGGTTTTGGCCACCACGCGAAACACCGGCCGCAGCAGATAACGCCCGCCGATCACCACCACTGCAATGCTGAACAACACCTGCAGGCCGTGGTTCAGGTCTTCGCTGGCGGTGGTGCTGTGATCGCCACCGGCAAGCAGCGGCACCATGGCGATCAAGGGGATCGCGGCGATGTCCTGAAACAACAGAATCGCAAACGCCAGCCGCCCGTGGGGGCTGGTCAGTTCCTTGCGTTCAGCCAGGCTTTGCAGGCCGAACGCCGTGGATGACAGCGCCAGGCCCAGGCCGAGGACGATCGCGGTGTTCAACGGCTGGCCAAACAGCCACAACGCCACCACGCCAATCACCGTGCCGGTCAGCAACACTTGCGCCAGACCTACGCCAAACACTGATTTGCGCATCACCCACAAGCGGCGCGGCGACAGCTCCAGGCCGATGATGAACAGCAGCAACACCACGCCGAGTTCGGAAATGTTCGCGACGCTTTGCGGGTTGTCGATCAGGCCCAGCACCGACGGGCCGATGATCACCCCGGCAAACAGGTAGCCCAGAACCGCCCCCAGTTGCAGGCGCTTGGCCAATGGAACGATGAGCACGGCCGCCATCAGAAACACGACAGCGGCTTGTAGCAGGTTGCCTTCATGGGGCATGGGAAAACTCCAGAACTCGGTACTGCGGGGGTGACAAGGATAAAGGCTGGGTTCTGTGAAGATCCACTGCGAGAGTGGTCCGCCACGCAGATTGATAGCGAATCTGCCGGCCTCATCGTCGGAACGCCGCCCGGAGCAAGCTCGCGATTGCGGACGTCCAGTCAACAAAGCTTTGCATCAATTAGTTACATTCATAGAATAACCGGATCAATCGACCCGTTGTCCCCGAGTAATCCCCATGGCCATCAACTTCGACCTCAATGACCTGCAAGCCTTCCGTGCCGTGGTCGAGCAGGGCAGCTTTCGCAAGGCTGCCGATACGGTGCGTATTTCCCAGCCCGCCTTGAGCCGGCGCATCGAAAAACTCGAAGACGCCCTTGGTGTGCGACTGTTCGAACGTACTACGCGCAAGGTCAGCCTGACCCAGGCAGGACGAGGTTTCATGCCCAGCGTCGAGCGCCTGCTGGACGATCTGGATGTGGCGTTGCTGGGCATCAGCGAAGTCGCTTCGACCCGTCTTGGCCACGTCACGGTCGCCTGCGTGCCGTCGGCGGCGTATTACTTCATGCCGAGGGTGATCGCGCACTATCACCGCCAGTTTCCGCGGATCAAGGTCAAGGTGCTCGATTCCAGTGCCCACGAAGTGTTGAGTGCGGTGGTCAATGGCGAAGCGGATTTCGGCCTGAGTTTCATGGGCACGCTGGAAGCCGAAGTGGATTTCGAGCCCTTGGTGCAAGAGGGGTATGTAGTGGCGTGCCGGCGCGATCATCCGCTGGCGGGGCGTAGCAGTGTGACCTGGGACGAGTTCTATCAGCAGGATTACATCTCGCTGGATAAAACCTCGGGCAACCGTTTTCTGCTGGATCAGGCATTGACCGGCGTGGTGCCGCAACGGCCGAGCATCTGCGAAACCCGGCACGTAACCACCATGATCGGACTGGTGGAGGCTGGGTTGGGCGTAGCGGCGGTGCCGCTGATGGCGATGCCGGCAGCGGATCATCCGATCCTGACGCGGGTCCCGTTGACCAATCCGCAGGTAATGCGCAGCGTCGGTCTGATCAAGCGCCGGGGGCGAACCCTGACCCCGGCGGCACTGGAGCTGGAACGGCTGGTGGTAGAGATGAAAGTCGTACAGCCGTCGGTCAGCGGCTGACCGAGTCCAGTCCGGTCGCTTTCACATCCGGTTGAGCCTGGGCCGAGGCCAGGTATTCCAGCAAGGCTTTGGCTTCGGCCGGGTGCTGGGCACCTACCGGGATGCCGGCGGCAAACCGGGTCACCGATTGCACTGACTCCGGAATCTTCGCCACAAAACTCACCCCCGGCACTGGCAACAATTCGCTGACTTGCTGGAAGCCCAGTTGATAATCGCCAGTGGCAACCACCGAGCCCACGGGGATTTTCGCAACCATGGTCGACTTGGGCTTGAGTTGGTCTTCGATACCCAGGCGTTTGAACAGCTGCTGTTCGATGTACACGCCGCTGGCGCTGTCGGAGTAGGCCACTGATTCAGCATCGAGCAGCGTCTTTTTCAGGCCCTCGACGTTACTGATATCCGGTTTCGGTGCCCCTTCGCGCACGACCAGGCCAATGCGCGAATCTGCCAATTCGACTCTTGAAGCGGGATCGACTTTGCCTTGTTTGATCAGATCGTCCAGTGCGTAGCCGACCATGATCACCACGTCGGCTTGCTCTCCGCGGGCCAGGCGATTGGGAATCGCCTCTGGTGCCTTGCCCATGGATGGACCGAGTGCGGTGTCGAGGGTGTTGCCGGTGGTGGCGGTGAACTTCGGCCCGAGGATCTTGTAGGCCGCAGTGAAGCCGCCGGAGGTCATCACACGGATCTCTTCAGCTTGGGCAATGCCGCTCAATCCCAGGGTGGCCACCAGCACGAGCGCGGCAAAACTGAACTGTTTTTTCATGGTCATGTTCTCGATAAAAGACTGGTTCACGACGCCACCGGCTGCAGATGATTCGAGGCTCGGCGATAGAGCAAGAGTGTCGCGCACAGCGCGCACAGTGCTGCGAAACTCATCCAGTAACCTGGTGCAGCCTTGTCGCCGGTGTACTGGATCAGCCAGGTCGACATCGCCGGGGTGAACCCACCGAACACGGCCGTGGCCAGGCTATAAGCGAGGGAGAAACCGGCCACCCGAACCTCCACTGGCATGATTTCCGTCAGCGCCGGGATCATCGCGCCGTTGTACAGACCATAAATGAACGACAGCCACAACAGCACCAGCAGCATATGGATGAAGCTCGGCGCATTGACCAGAAAGGTCAGCATCGGGTAGGTGGTGGCGATGGCCAGCAAGGCCATGGCGATCAACACCGGGCGCCGACCGATACGGTCCGAAAGTGCGCCGCCAATCGGCAGCCAGATGAAATTCGAGACGCCGACCAGCAATGTCACCAGCAGCGCATCGGACGTGCTCAGGTGCAACACGGTTTTACCGAAGGTCGGCGCGTACACCGTGATCAGGTAGAACGCGGTGGTGGTCAGGGCGACCATCATCATGCCCGCGAACACGATCAGCCAGTTTTGCCCCAGGGTGCGGAACACCTCACCCATGCCCGGGCGGTGTTTACGGGTGGCGAACTCTTCGGTTTCTTCCAGGTTGCGGCGCAGCAGAAAGATGAATGGCACGATCATGCAGCCGACGAAAAACGGAATCCGCCAGCCCCACTCGGCAATCACACTCGGTGCCATCCACTGGTTCAAGGCGTAACCCAGCGCGGCGGCGACGATGATCGCCACTTGCTGGCTGCCTGACTGCCAACTGGTGAAAAAGCCCTTGTGGCCGGGCGTGGAGATTTCGGCGAGATACACCGACACGCCGCCCAATTCCGCACCGGCCGAGAAGCCCTGCAACAAGCGTCCGATCAGCACCAGGGCCGGGGCGAACAAACCGATGGTTTCGTAACCGGGTACCAGCACGATCAGGATCGTGCCGCTGGCCATGATCGACAGGGTCACGATCAACCCTTTGCGTCGGCCCACATCATCGATATAGGCACCCAGCACCACCGCGCCCAACGGACGCATCAGAAAGCCTGCGCCGAACACCGCGAAGGTCATCATCAGCGAGGCGAATTCGCTGCTGGCCGGAAAGAACACGGCAGCGATCTGCGTGGCATAGAAGCCAAAAAGGAAGAAGTCGAACTGCTCGAGGAAGTTGCCCGAGGTGACCCGGAAAATCGCACTGGCCCGGGAGCGACCGGCAGTCGCGGGCCGTTGGATTGATGCTGTCATTGACGTGTACTCCACCGCTTTTATGACGTGCGCCGACAGGACGCGGCGCACGGTTCTTATTGGGGCGGATAGTGGAGCAGGGGCATCGATATGTTAATTGCATTGTTGGCATGTATTGATGTGCAAAGTGGATCAATGCATCCAGGGAGAGGGCTGTGCCTGCGTCAGGCTGGATGTCTGAACGATCAGATAAACGCCTCGATATGCGCCATCCCCCGGGCCACATACTCATCCTTCTCACCGACAGGGGCAAAGTTGTTCAGCACTTCCCGGGCTGTTTCGCGGCCTTTCAACCGCGCCAGTATCCAGGCCGCGAGGTACGGCGACGCCAGGCAGCCACCCGCGGTGGCAATATTGCCGTTGGCATGGAACGCCCGGTTGACGACATTGACGCCGGCTTCCAGCACCCAGGGTTTGCTGATGGCATCGGTGCAGGCCGAGGCATCGCCGAGCAGGCCGAGTTTGGCCAGCAGGAAGGTGCCGGAACACTGGGCCGCCAGCAGTTGGCGTGCGGGATCGAATTGCAGTTGCTCCATGATCCCGGGGGTGGCGGCCACTTCCCGGGTCTTGCGGCCACTGCCCACCAGCACCGCATCCGCCTGACAGGCCTCGGCAAGATCGATGTGCGCATCGATGGTCAAACCGTTCATTGACGTGACCCGCAGCGTCGGCGACGCGATGCTCACGCGCCAATCCTTGTCCCCGAGCAGGGAAACCCGGCTGAGCATGCCGTAGGCGATCAGCGAGTCCAGTTCGTTGAAACCGTCAAAGGTCAGAATGGCGATGTGCATGGCGAACTCCGATGGGGTTTTTGAACAGCCTACCCGGGCGCCGCTCGGTGGTGCCGGTACAGTTCGAAAGATTATTATGATAACAGTCATGTATCGCGCCCCGGCACGAAGCGCTATTCGCTGTGTGCCCGCACTACGCTGTCGGTGCCCAACCGATACTGATTGTTCCCGCTGCGCTTGGCCTCATACATCGCCAGGTCGGCAATGTGCAGCAAGCGGTCAATGCTCGGCGCATGATCGGGGAACACCGCGACGCCGAGACTGGTGCCGATATGGCGCTGGTCGTTGCCGATGGTGATGGGCGGGGAGAGTTCGACGAAGATTTTCTGGCAGATCGTGCGCGCTTCGTCCTGCAGGCATTTGCCTTGGGGAAGTCCCTGGTGGATGACCACGAATTCGTCGCCGCCGATCCGGGCGACAGTGTCGGTGCCGCACAGAATGCGCTTGAGCCGCGTGGCGGTAGTGACCAGCACACGGTCGCCGGCCGCATGACCATAGCGGTCGTTGATGGCCTTGAAACCATTGAGGTCGACAAACACCAGTGCCACCCGCGTGGCACTGATGCGCGCCTGTTCCAGCGCTTCGGACAGGCGCTCTTCGAGCACCAGGCGATTGGGCAGGCCGGTCAGCGGGTCGTAATGGGCCAGGTGCTTGAGGTAGTTGGCCGAGGCCTTTTCTTCGGTGATGTCGCGTACCACGCCCATCATCTTGATCGTTCGGTCGTGGTCATTCTTGACCACGTTACCGGTTTCCCGCAGCCAGCGGATCGTTCCGTCGGGCCAGACCACGCGGTATTCCTCATCATGGTTTTCACCGGTTTCCAGGCAACGCAGTTCGCCGGCCCGAACCCTGCGTCGGTCGTCCGGATGCACGCAGGAGCAGAACAGTGCATAAGAGGGTGTTACTTCGCCGATCTTGAAGCCGAACATGCCGAAAACTGCATCTGACCAGTACAACCGGTCGGTGTCGACATCCCAATCCCAAGTGCCAATACGAGCGAAATACTGGCTGCGCTTGAAGCGCTCGGCGTCGCCATCCTGGTGGATGTTCCGGCCTTCGGACAGGCGGGTGACGATGCTGCGATATTCGGCCAGTTGCTTTTGCAACGAACGTACGCGCCAGACCAGCGCGACGATCAGGGTGAGCGTCGTTGAACCAAGGATGACACTGGTCCAGAGCAAGATCATTTGGGGGTGGCCATCAGGGCGGTGAACCGTACGGGTAATTGTTGATTATTTTAGTTCAGCAAACAGCTTTAAATGCCGCGCGCGGAGGCGGCAATGGTTGCCAATCGAAAGCAAATCTGGGAAAACGGCGCCCGTCAGGCCCTTGAGGGCGAGTGAGCATACGAGTGAAATCAATGAATGACGAGCTTCAGGTAATCGATCTACAGGTGGGTGACGGAAAAGCCGCCATCAAAGGCGCGCTGATCACCACCCAGTACCGTGGCTGGCTGGAGGACGGGACCGAATTCGACTCATCCTACAGCCGTGGCAAACCCTTCCAGTGCGTGATCGGCACCGGACGTGTGATCAAGGGCTGGGATCAGGGCATCATGGGCATGCAGGTCGGTGGCAAGCGCAAGTTGCTGGTGCCGGCGCACCTTGCCTATGGCGAACGCACCATGGGCAAGATCACGCCGAATTCGAACCTGATCTTCGAAATTGAATTGCTGGAAGTGCTGACGCGGGATGATTGACCGTCAGGCCTGAAAGGTTTCCCGATACGCGTACAGGCCGGGTGTACCGCCGGTCATGACGAACAGCACATTGTCCCCGGGACCGAAGTGCCCTTGCTGCAGGTCGGCCAGTAAACCCGCAAAGGCTTTGCCGGAGTACACCGGGTCGACCAACAGGCCTTCGGCACGCGCCATCAGACGTACTGCGTCCTGCATGGCGGCGGTTGGCAGACCATAGCCGGCACCCAGCTGGCTGCCGTCAATCACAACCTCGGCAGCCTGCACCTCGGCGCTATTGCCCAATAGCGCCAATGTCTCTCGGGTCAGTTGCAGGGTTCTCGTCGCCGATGAGTCCTGGTCGGACAACACCGAGAACGACTTGACCACGGACGTACCCCGACCAAGCAAATGGAAACCCGCCGCGAGCCCGGCATGCGTCCCGGCGCTGCCGTTGGGTACCACCACTTGATTAAACGTGAGTTGCAGTTCCGCCTCTTGCTGCGCGATTTCCGCTGCACAGCGGGCATAGCCGAGGCTGCCCAAGGGGGTCGAACCACCTGTCGGCAGCACCATGACCTTGTGCCCCGAATCCCGAAGCTGCGCAGCCCGGGCCTCGGCTTTGGCCAGTGAGTCGGTGCCGCCGGCAAACACTTGCATCTGCGCGCCGAACAACTGGTCGAGCAGCACGTTGCCGTTGAGTTCGTAATCCACTTCGGCTTTGGCGACGGCCCGGGTCAGGAACAACTCGCAGGCAATGCCCAACCGTGCGCACACCGCGGCGGTCAGGCGGGCATGGTTGGACTGAATGCCGCCCACGGTAATGATCGTATCGATCCCGGCTTGCAGCACCGCGCCGATATGGAATTCAAGCTTGCGCAGCTTGTTGCCGCCCGCGCCGATCAACATATGGTCGTCGCGTTTGAGAAACAGGCCGATACCCTGCTTGTCCAAGCCCAGCAGCTGTTCGAGTCGCGCAGCCCGTTGAATGGGCGTGGGACCTTGCAGCAGGTCAGCCCGCGCAAAAACACTCAGTGACTTGTCCAGTTGGGTTTGCATCAATCGAGCCTCGTTGTTCACCATGGTCAAGGTGACTCTATGGAGAAAGGCCGGCGGGATAAACGCACTGCAAGTCATGACTGTTTTAACCCGGTGTAACTAATCCCGCCTGGCAGCAGGACTTTTCAGGCCTCTCTGGATAGGCTGGACCGGGCTTGAAACCACGATCTGAAGAGGAGAAGGCAGGTTGCCAACCTACGAATACGCCACAGCCATCGAACTGCTGGACGAGTCCTATTGGCACTGGACCGGTGAACACCTGCCAGCCCCGCAGTCGCTGACCGGACTTGAACGCCTGCACTGGTTGCACGCCCACGCGCCTTACAGTCTGCTGGCCCACGGCACTAAGGACGATCCTCTGTTCTTCTACGCCAATGAACAGGCACTGGCCTGCTTCAAGTATCCGCGCTCGGAATTTCTGGGCATGCCCTCGCGCTTCAGCGCCTCGCCACTGGACCGCGCCCTGCGCCAGGCCCTGCTGGAGCAGGTCACGGCCAATGGCATTGCTCACGGTTACAGTGGCTATCGGGTCGATCGGGAAGGTAATGCCTTCATGATTCATGAAGGCAAGGTGTGGACCTTGGTGGATTCGATGGGGGTGCGTCAGGGGCAGGCGGCTTTGTTCTGGCCGGATGCGGGGCGGGTTGGGCAGTTGGGGTAATGAACCCAAACGTTTAGCGGCCAACCGGTTAGCGAAAATCGATGTCTCTCCATTCCGACCAATCACATGGTTATGCCTTGCCTGGCTGCGCTCTATCGGCGAACATTGGCGCCATATAGGGGTAGGGGGTATAGGTATGTCGCACATTCACGAACACAAAGATGACTTGATCAAGCGGGTGAGGCGGATTGCCGGTCAGGTGGAAGCCGTGGAGCGAGCGCTTGAATCCGATGCCGATTGCGCCAGGACCCTGCATCTGGTGGCCGCTATCCGGGGCGCGGTCAATGGCTTGCTGGATCAGTTCATCGACGCCCACGCCCGCGAGCATGTAGCGCATCCGGATCTCAGCGACGAAGAACGCGCCCAGGGTGTGGAAGACCTGTTGCTGGCCATCCGTCGTTATGCCAAATAGAGGCCTGAATCCCATGACACTGACACCGCAGGCTTCGCGTTTTTCTCACGACCATGTATTTCTCGGCGCTTCTCATGATGAAAACGCCCGTCGCACCTTATGGGTGGTGGCGCTGACATTTGTGATGATGATTGGTGAAATTGCCGCCGGTTACATCACCGGTTCCATGGCGTTGCTGGCCGATGGTTTTCACATGGCCACCCATGCCGGGGCCTTGGGCATCGCTGCGGCGGCCTATGGATTCGCACGGCGCAATGCCAACAACGCGCGTTACAGCTTCGGCACCGGCAAGGTCGGGGATCTCGCCGGTTTTGCCTCGGCCATGGTGCTGGGGCTGGTAGCGATCGGCATAGCCGGGGAATCGGTTTTTCGCCTGTTTCAGCCAACCACAGTGGCATTCACCGAAGCGACAGTGATTGCGGTGGTGGGGCTGGCAGTGAACATTGCCAGTGCCTTTTTGCTGGCGGGGGAACATGGTCATCATGGCCACGATCACAGCCATGACCACGGCCATCATCACCATCACGACAACAACCTGCGCTCGGCCTATGTCCATGTGCTGGCCGACGCCTTGACTTCGGTGCTGGCGATTGCCGCATTGCTGGCAGGGCGCTATCTGGGATGGGTGTGGCTGGACCCGGTGATGGGCATCGTCGGCGCCATCGTGATCGCGAAATGGGCCGTTGGATTGATGCGTGACAGCGCCGCGGTGTTGCTTGATGTCACGGATACACAGGTCGCCGACGAGATTCGTGAACTGCTCGAGTCGTCGGACGATGTGCGCATCAGCGATCTGCATGTCTGGCAGGTCGGCCCCCAGGCGCGGGCCGCGATTGTCAGCGTAGTGGCGGCGGCCAATGTCAGCGCTGACACCATTCGCGAACGCCTGGCGCCGGTTCATGAGTTGTCTCACCTGACCGTTGAATACCGCACGGCTTGAGCGGCATTCACGACTGAACCTTCGGTCAATCACTGAACAGTGGAATCCGTGCATTCGCGGAGGGGCGGTATTCCCGTTTCAGCTGGTCCAATGCTGGCTCCATTGCCAGGAACTGCTTGAGCGTCGCGCCAGCAATGCTCAACGCCAGCAATTGCCCCGGACATTGATGGCGCCCCGCACCAAAGGTGAAGCTGCGCCGGTTCGGGCGGTCGAGCAGGAATGCGTCGGGGTTGTCGTTGAGCATCGGGTCGCGATTGGCCGAGGCCAGTAGCACCAGGATCACGTCTGCGGCATTCAGCTTCACCCCGTCAATCTCGCAGGGGGTGGCGACGAAGCGACGGGTGTTCTGTACCGGCGGGTCAAAGCGCAGCACTTCGGCCAGCAGGTCTTCGATATTTGTTGATTCGCTGCGCAACGACGGGTGTTGAATCAATGCCAGCACGGTATTGCCGATCAGCCCGGCAGTGGCCTCGAAGGTCTGGGAGAAAAGGCCGATCAGGTTGGCGATCAGGGTTTGCGGCGCGCCGGACGCGAAGCGCTGGCGGATGCCTGCAAGCAGAAGGCTGTGGTTGTCCGGGTCGGCCAGAAGCTCGACACAGTAACCGCTCAGTTGTTCGGCGGCAGCATGTGCGGCGGTCAATTTTGCCGCGGCACTCAAGGGTGACAGGCAGGCGACGAAGTCCGCCGTCAACTCGCTGATGGCGCGGCCCTGAGCCGGGGTGAAACCCAGCAACGCCGCCACCACGCACACCGGTCCACGAAACATGGTGTTGTACAGGCCAGCGGCATCCGCGGTCACCAATCGGGCGCTGACCAGGGCCTCGACTTCCCGCGTATCGATCAACTCCAGCCCTGGCGCAATCGCCGACCGCGGGCAACGCTGGCGTTCACCTTCATTCATGCGCATCAATTGGCCGAACACCTGGCCGGCCATGCCGTYGGCAATTGTCTTGGGGACTGGCTCCTGCGCGGGGCGAACGTGGCAATCAGGATGCGCCAGCACGGCGGCCACCGCCCGGGCGCTGCTGGCCACCCACATGTTCAGCCCCGGGTGAAAAACCAGCCCACCCTCGGCGCGCAGTTGTGCGTAGTAGGGATAGGGATCGGCATGGGTCGCAGCGATGATCGGGTCCATGGGTCACAGCCTTTTGTTGTTGGAAAGTGTTGCTACTATCTCCAGTCCGAAAGGGCGTTGATTCGTCCGGGAGCGAAATATGAGCGCAGAACAACACGACATCGGTGTCTCGCAAGTGGCGGCAGCCATCGCGGAGCCTGCGCGGACGAAAATCCTTTGCTCGCTGATGGACGGTCACGCTCGCACCAGCACCGAACTGGCGGCTGTGGCCGAAGTCAGCGCGTCGACCGCCAGTGCCCATCTGGCCAAACTCAAGGAGCTGGCGCTGATACGGCTGCACGTTCAGGGACGTCACCGCTATTACAGCCTGGCGGACAAACGCGTGGCCCAGGCCCTGGAAGCGCTGATGGTGATCGGCCAGAATACCGCGCCGGGCTTCCAGTCGCGTACCCCGGACCGCCTGCAATTTGCCCGCACCTGCTACGACCACATGGCGGGCACCCTGGCCGTGCTGTTGCATGACCGGATGCTTGAAGCGGGCTGGCTTGTGGAAACCGACGAACAGGCCTATCGCTTGAGTGACAGTGGTTCGGCAATGTTTCAAGGGCTTGGGATCGAGGTACAGGACTTGAGCACGTTGCGCCGTCGTTTTGCCTGCCCGTGCCTGGACTGGAGCATGCGCCGGCCGCACTTGGGTGGATCGCTAGGGGCGGCGTTGTTGCAAACGGCGCTCAAGCGCAAGTGGGTGACGCAGGATCTGGACAGTCGTGCGTTGGGGCTGACGGCGTTGGGGCGCAAGGAGATAGCGGGGCGGTTTGGGGTTGAGTTGCCGCTGCTGGTTGAAGGCAACGGCAAAAGATCACCGCATGCAGCAGCTCCGACCACGCCGGGTGAATCCGTTAACGATCAATAGTATTTTTCCGGTTGTTTCTGTGGTGGCCGACACACCGCTTTCGCGAGCAAGCCCGCTCCCACAGGGACTTTCAGTGTGCATAAGATCTGCGAACGACACAAAACCAGTGTGGGAGCGGGCTTGCTCGCGAAAGCGGTGTGTCAGGCAATGATGATGTCGAATCTGACGGCCCCTTCGCGGGCAAGCCCGCTCCCACAGGGGGGCGGTGTTATCAAGGGTGAATTCCAGACAAAAAAAGCCCCCCATAGGGTGACCGATGGGGGGCTTTTTTGTATCTGGCGTCAGGTCAGACTTTGACGATCCAGCCCGCTGGCGCTTCGATGTCACCGGTTTGCACGCCAGTCAGCTCTTTGTAGAGCTTCTGGGTGATCGGGCCGACTTCGGTTTCGCTGTGGAACACGTGCAGGTGGTCGTTGTAGTTGATGCCGCCAATCGGCGTGATCACCGCCGCGGTACCGCAAGCACCGGCTTCCTTGAAGTCGGCGAGCTTGTCGATGAACACGTCGCCTTCGACCACGTCCAGACCCAGGCGGGACCTGGCCAGTTCGATCAGCGACAGACGGGTGATGCCTGGCAGTACCGATGGCGAGTTCGGGGTCACGAACTTGTTGTCGTGGGTGATCCCGAAGAAGTTGGCCGAACCGACTTCCTCGATCTTGGTATGGGTCAGCGGGTCCAGGTAGATGCAGTCGGCGAAATGCGCCTTCTTGGCCTGGGAGCCCGGCATCAGGCTGGCGGCGTAGTTGCCACCGACCTTGGCGGCACCGGTGCCTTGTGGCGCGGCGCGGTCGTAGCTGGAGATCAGGAAGTTGTGCGGGGTCAGGCCGCCCTTGAAGTAGGCACCAACCGGGATGCAGAAGATCGAGAAGATGAATTCCGGCGCGGTGCGCACGCCGATGTTGTCACCCACGCCGATCACGAACGGGCGCAGGTACAGCGCGCCGCCGGTGCCGTACGGCGGAATGAAACGCTCGTTGGCGCGGACCACTTGTTTGCAGGCTTCGATGAATTGCTCGGTTTCGACGAACGGCATCAACAGGCGGGCGCAGCTGCGTTGCATGCGCAGGGCGTTCTGGTCCGGACGGAACAGATTGATCGAGCCGTCCTTGCAGCGATAGGCCTTCATGCCTTCGAAGCATTGCTGGCCATAGTGAAGGGCAGTGGAGCCTTCGCTGATGTGCAGCACGTTATCTTCGGTCAGGGTGCCTTTGTCCCACTCGCCATTGCGCCAGTACGACAGATAGCGCTTGTCGGTCTTGATGTAGTCAAAACCCAGCTTGTCCCAATTAATGCTTTCGTTACCCATGACACCCTCTATCACTTAACAACCGCCGAAACGGTTCAAGGCTTCTGACGTTTTTCCGGATGGGCACAACAATACTTCATTCCGGGCCCATTTCGCAGCCCGCAATTCGATCCTTGTAGCAGCTGTCGAGCAAAGCGAGGCAGCGTTCGGCGGCGTAGCCGTCGCAATTCGGCTGACTCGGTATACCTGAAAGCATGCTATGGCAGGTTTTGCGTCGACTTCGTCGCCGAACGCTGCCTCGCGGTGCTCGTCAGCTGCTACGGGGTTCTGCGTTCGGTTCAGAGATGCAGCGCGTGGCCAAGGGCCCGCAGCGCCGCTTCCTGCACCGCCTCACCCAGCGTCGGATGCGCATGGATGGTGCCGCCGATGTCTTCCAGCCGCGCCCCCATTTCCAGGCTCTGGGCAAACGCCGTGGACAACTCCGATACCCCAACGCCCACCGCCTGCCAGCCAACAATCACATGATTATCCCGACGAGCGACCACGCGCACGAAGCCGCTTTTCGACTCCAGTGTCATGGCCCGGCCATTGGCGGCGAACGGGAAGCTCGACACGATGCAGTCCAGACCTGCGGTCTTGGCTTCGTCCGGGGTCTTGCCGACCACCACCAGTTCCGGGTCGGTGAAGCACACGGCGGCGATGGCGGTCGGGTTGAACTCGCGGGTTTTACCGCTGATCAGTTCGGCGACCATCTCGCCCTGGGCCATGGCCCGGTGCGCGAGCATTGGTTCGCCGCTCAGGTCGCCAATGGCATACACGTTGCGCATGCTGGTCTGGCAGCGGTTGTCGATCTTGATCGACGAACCGTTCATGTCCAGGTTCAGCGCTTCGAGGTTCCAGCCCTGGGTGTTCGGCTTGCGACCGACGGCCACCAGCACCTGGTCGGTTTCCAGGTTCAGGGTGTCGCCATTCGGGTCGAGCACTTGCAAGGTATTTTCTTGTGAATCAAAGCCTTGCACGCTGTGCTTCAAGTAAAGCTTCACGCCGAGTTTTTTCAGTTCGTCGTGCACAGGTTGGGTCAGTTCGGCGTCGTAGGCTGGCAAGATTCGATCCTGAGCCTCGACCACGCTGACGTCGGCGCCGAGCTTGCGATAGGCAATGCCCAGTTCCAGACCGATGTAACCGCCGCCGACCACAATCAAGCGCTTGGGCACGGATGTCGGCGCCAGGGCTTCGGTGGACGAAATGATCGGCCCGCCAATCGGCAGCATCGGCAGGTTCACGCTCCTGGAGCCGGTAGCCAGCACCAGGTGTTCGCACTGGATGCGCGTGTCACCGACTTCCACGGTTTTGCCGTCGATGACCTTGGCCCAGCCTTGCACGACCTGGACCTTGTTCTTTTTCAGCAGTGCGGCGACGCCGGTGGTCAGGCGATCGACGATGCCGTCCTTCCATTCCACACTCTTGCCGATGTCCAGGGTGGGCGCTGATACGCTGATGCCMAGAGCCGAATGCTGGCTGTGGTGTTGCGTTTGATGAAACTGCTCAGCGACGTGAATCAGTGCCTTGGACGGAATGCAGCCAATGTTCAGGCAGGTGCCGCCCAGCGATTGGC
Source organism: Pseudomonas sp. KB_15 (assembly GCF_052114525.1). Lineage (NCBI taxonomy): Bacteria > Pseudomonadati > Pseudomonadota > Gammaproteobacteria > Pseudomonadales > Pseudomonadaceae > Pseudomonas > Pseudomonas sp. KB_15. The sequence continues at coordinate 61,551 of NZ_JBFREX010000004.1, forward strand.
CTTCCACCAGAATGGTCGGGATGCCCAACTGGCCGGCACGGATCGCCGTCACGTAGCCGCCAGGGCCGCCGCCGATGATCAGCAGCGTGGTGTTCAGAGTTTGCATGAATTACTCCACAAACAAGGTAGCGGGTTGTTCGAGCAAGCCACGGACGGCCTGGATGAATTGCGCCGCGTCCATGCCGTCGACCACGCGGTGATCGAAGGAGCTGGAGAGGTTCATCATCTTGCGGATCACGATCTGGCCTTTGATCACCATCGGCCGTTCGACGATCTTGTTGACGCCGACAATCGCCACTTCCGGCAGGTTCAGCACCGGCGTGCTGACGATGCCGCCCAAGGCCCCGAGGCTGGTCAGGGTGATGCTTGATCCGGACAGTTCATCGCGGCTGGCCTTGCCGTTACGGGCGGCAGTGGCCAAACGGGAGATTTCCTGAGCGCTGTCCCACAAGCTACGGGCTTCAGCGTGACGCACCACCGGCACCATCAATCCGATGTCGGCCTGAGTGGCGATGCCGACATGCACCGCGCCGAGGCGGGTGATGACCTGGGCTTCGTCGTCGTAACGGGCGTTGATCTGCGGGAAGTCGCGCAGGGCGACGACCAGGGCGCGGACCAGGAATGGCAGCAAGGTCAACTTGCCACGGCTCGCGCCGTATTTTTCGTTCAGGTGCGCACGCAGTTCTTCCACCGCGGTTACGTCGATTTCTTCGACGTAGCTGAAGTGGGCGGCGCGCTGGGTGGCGTCCTGCATGCGCTGGGCAATCTTGCGGCGCATGCCGATCACCGGGATCTGCTGTTCATCAGTGCGCTGGGCGTAAGCGGCGGGGGCCGGCGCCGAGGCGTTCGACTGACCCAGGGCCAGATAGGCTTCGAGATCGTCGTGCAGAATCCGTCCGGCGGGGCCGCTGCCACGCACCAGACGCAATTGAATGCCGAGGTCCAGCGCATGCTTGCGCACGGCCGGGGAGGCCAGCGGCCGCTCATCGGCCTCGCGAGCAACCATCGGGCCCTGACAAACGGCGGCCGGACGCGGAGCTGCGACGGGTTTGCTTTCAACCACAGCGTCAACTTTGGTTACGGCCACCGGAGCTTCTTTGACGGGAGCCGGTTGCGCCGATTCCTTAACGTTGCCCGCGCCTTCGACTTCAATGCTGATCAGCACACTGCCAACCGCCATGACTTCGCCCGGCTGGCCACCGAGGGCAATGACCTTGCCATGCACCGGCGACGGAATATCCACCATCGCTTTATCCGTCATGACATCCGCCAGCACCTGATCCTCGACGACCATGTCGCCGACCTTGACGTGCCATACCGACAGTTCTACTTCTGCAATGCCTTCGCCAATGTCCGGCATTTTAATAACGTGCGTGCCCATTCAGACCTCCATGACCCGTTTCAACGCCGCGCCCACTCGGGACGGGCCTGGGAAATACGCCCACTCTTGTGCGTGCGGGTAAGGGGTGTCCCAACCGGTGACTCGTTCGATCGGCGCTTCCAGGTGGTGGAAGCAATGCTCTTGCACCAGCGACACCAGCTCGGCGCCAAAACCGCAGGTGCGGGTCGCTTCGTGCACGATCACGCAGCGTCCGGTTTTCTTCACGGACTTGGTGATGGTTTCCAGGTCCAGTGGCCACAGGCTGCGCAGGTCGATGACTTCGGCGTCGATGCCGGTTTCTTCCGCGGCGACTTGTGACACGTAGACGGTGGTGCCGTAGGTCAGCACGGTGACGTCCTTGCCCGGACGGGCGATCGCGGCAACGTCCAGCGGTACGGTGTAGTAACCGTCCGGAACCTGTGCGGCGGGGTGTTTTGACCAAGGGGTTACCGGGCGCTCGTGGTGGCCGTCGAAAGGGCCGTTGTACAAGCGTTTCGGCTCCAGGAAGATCACCGGGTCATCGTTTTCGATGGAGGCGATCAGCAGGCCTTTGGCGTCGTAGGGGTTGGACGGCATGACGGTGCGCAGGCCGCATACCTGAGTGAAGAGTGCCTCGATGCTCTGGCTGTGGGTCTGGCCGCCGTAGATGCCGCCGCCGCAGGGCATGCGCAGGGTCATCGGCGCGGTGAATTCGCCAGCCGAGCGATAACGCAGGCGCGCRGCTTCGGAAATGATCTGATCGTAGGCCGGGTAGACGTAGTCGGCGAACTGGATCTCCACCACCGGGCGCAGACCGTAGGCGCCCATGCCCACGGCGGTGCCGACGATACCGCTTTCAGAGATCGGTGCGTCGAACACCCGCGAGGTGCCGTACTTGTTCTGCAGGCCTTCGGTGCAGCGGAACACGCCGCCGAAGTAGCCGACGTCCTGGCCGAACACCACGACGTTGTCGTCACGTTCAAGCATCACATCCATGGCCGAGCGCAGGGCCTGGATCATGGTCATGGTGGTCGTGGTCATGGCGGATTCCAGCTCGATATTGTTGTTGTGATCGTTCATGTCAGATCCCCAACTCTTGACGCTGGCGCTTCAAGTGCTCCGGCATCTCTTTGTAGACGTCTTCGAACATGGTCGCGGCGCTCGGAATCTGGCCGCCGGCGAGGGTGCCGTACTGTTCGGCTTCTTTCTGTGCGGCGATCACTTCGGCTTCCAGTTCGGCGCTGACGGCGGTGTGTTCCTCTTCGGACCAGTGACCGGTCTTGATCAGGTGCTGCTTGAGGCGCGCGATCGGATCGCCCAACGGGAAGTGGCTCCAGTCATCGGCCGGGCGGTATTTCGACGGATCATCGGAGGTCGAGTGCGGGCCGGCGCGGTAGGTGACCCATTCGATCATGGTCGGGCCGAGGCCGCGGCGGGCGCGTTCGGCGGCCCAGGCAGAGGCGGCGTAGACCGCGTAGAAATCGTTGCCATCGACCCGCAGGGAGGCGATGCCGCAACCGACGCCACGACCGGCGAAGGTGGTGGCTTCACCACCGGCAATCGCCTGGAAGGTGGAGATCGCCCACTGGTTGTTGACCACGTTGAGGATCACCGGTGCACGGTACACGTGGGCGAACGTCAGGGCCGTGTGGAAGTCCGACTCGGCGGTGGCACCGTCGCCGATCCACGCCGAGGCGATTTTGGTGTCGCCCTTGATCGCCGAGGCCATGCCCCAGCCCACGCCCTGAATGAACTGGGTGGCGAGGTTGCCGGAAATGGTGAAGAAACCGGCGTCCTTTACCGAGTACATGATTGGCAGCTGACGGCCCTTGAGCGGATCGCGCTCGTTGGACAGCAACTGGCAGATCAGGTCGACCAGCGGTACGTCGCGGGCCATCAGGATGCTTTGCTGGCGGTAGGTCGGGAAGCACATGTCGTCGATGTTCAAGGCCAGGGCCTGGGCGCTGCCGATGGCTTCTTCGCCGAGGCTCTGCATGTAGAACGACATCTTTTTCTGACGCTGGGCGACCACCATGCGGTTGTCGTAGATCCGCGTCTTGAGCATGGCGCGCATGCCTTTACGCAGGATCTCCACCGGCACGTTTTCGGCCCACGGCCCAAGGGCATTGCCCTGGTCGTCGAGCACGCGGATCAGGCCTCGGGCCAGATCAGCCGTGTCAGCCGGTTCAACGTCGATTTGGGGTTTGCGCACCGTGCCTGCATCGGTCAAATGCAGGTAGGAGAAGTCGGTTTTGCACCCTGGGCGGCCCGAGGGTTCGGGGACGTGCAGGCGCAGCGGTTCGTACGCTTGGGTCATGGCTTCTACGCTCGATCTTGTGAATTTCTTGTAGTGAGCTGACAGATTTCATTCGATAAATGAAATCTTGTCCTACAACAATCATAGGCCCGCCCCAGAAGAATATTTCTCTCTGTTTCGTTGCGCTAAAGATCATTTACAGATAAAAAATCTGCATAAACATAAAAAGCAGGTGGTTTTGTCTCATGCGCAAATTGGACCGTACCGATATCRGCATTCTCAACAGCCTTCAGGAGAATGCACGCATCACCAACGCCGACCTGGCGCGCTCGGTGAACCTGTCGCCGACGCCGTGTTTCAACCGGGTCAAGGCCATGGAAGAACTGGGGGTGATTCGCGAGCAAGTGACGCTGCTGGATGCCGATCTGCTGGGGTTGCATGTGAATGTGTTCATTCACGTCAGCCTGGAGAAGCAGGTGGAGGAGGCGTTGCAGCATTTCGAAGAGGCGATTTCCGATCGCCCCGAGGTGATGGAGTGCTACTTGATGGCGGGCGACCCGGACTACCTGATCCGGGTGCTGGTGCCGACCATCCAGTCGCTGGAGCGTTTCATGATGGACTTTCTGACCAAGGTGCCGGGGGTGGCGAACATTCGTTCGAGCTTTGCGCTCAAGCAGGTGCGCTATAAAACGGCATTGCCGTTGCCGGCGAATGGTCTGACCCTGGGCAATTAAACGCAAGCCCTGTAGCAGCTGTCGAGCAACGCGAGGCAGCTGCTACAGGGTCAGAATTTGTTCAGAGGGATTTTCAGGTAAGTCACGCCATTGTCCTCGGCCGGCGGCATGTTTCCCGCCCGTACATTCACCTGGATTGCCGGCAGCAACAGCGTCGGCATGCCCAACCCGGCATCGCGCTTGGTGCGCATTTCAACGAAGGCATTTTCGTCGATGCCGTCGCGCACGTGGATATTGCCTTTGCGCTGTTCACCGACGGTGGTCATGCAGCGCGGTTCGCGGCCCTCGGGCGGGTAGTCGTGGCACACGTACAGACGCACGCTGGCGGGGAAGGCCAGCAGTTTGTGGATCGAGGCGAACATCTGGTTGGCATTGCCGCCGGGGAAGTCGCAGCGCGCGGTGCCGACGTCCGGCATGAACAGCGTATCGCCCACCAGAATCACATCGCCGTCGATCAGGTACGCCATGTCCGCCGGGGTATGGCCGGGAACGTGCAACGCGGTGGCTTTGAGGTTGCCGATGCGAAATGACTCGTCCGGGGCGAACAGATGGTCGAACTGCGAGCCATCGATGCAGAATTCCGGCTCAAGATTGAACAGGGCCTTGAACACGTCCTGGACCTTGCAGATCGACTGACCGATAGCGATCTTGCCGCCCAGCTCGCGCCGCAGATAAGGCGCGGCGGACAGATGATCGGCGTGGGCATGGGTTTCCAGCAGCCATTGCACGTGCAACCGGTGTTCGCGCACGAAGGCGATGATCCTGTCGGCCTGGGTGGTGGCCGTGCGGCCGGCGGCCGGATTGTAGTCAAGCACCGCGTCGACAATTGCGCATTGTCCGCCATCGTCTTCGTAGATCACGTAACTGTAGGTCGACGAGGCGTCGTCAAAAAAAGCTTCAATCAGGGCAGGCATGGTGGCCAATTCTTTCGGGATAAGCTTTGAGGGTAGATTCATTTTCCCTGTGCTGACCAGTCTCGCCTGCATTCAGTTAATGAAAAATCCTGCGCGGGCTCTATCCTGTCATCCATCGATACCGGGCGTTCCCGGAGTTCAGTCGCGGATCATGAGTGTTTTATGTTGCTGGCAAGTCTGTTTGGCGTGGTGATGGGGTTGGTGTTGGGGCTGACCGGCGCGGGTGGCGGAATTCTCGCAGTGCCGGCCCTGGTGTTGGGGTTGGGCTGGAGCATGACTCAGGCCGCTCCGGTGGCGTTGTTTGCGGTGGGCAGTGCGGCGGCGGTCGGCGCCATCGATGGTTTGCGTCATGGCCTGGTGCGTTACCGCGCGGCGTTGTTGATCGCAGCGCTCGGCGCGGTGTTTTCGCCGGTGGGTATCTACTTCGCCCATCAGTTGCCGGAAAAAATCCTGATGATCCTGTTCAGCCTGCTGATGGTCATGGTGGCCTGGCGCATGCTGCGCCGTGAACGCAAGGACGATGGGCCGAGTGACCACGGCCAAGCGAACTGGGGCCAGAAAAACTGCATGCTCGATCAACAGACCGGGCGCTTTTCCTGGACCGCCAAATGCACCGCGACCCTCGCGGCCCTCGGTGCGGTGACCGGCGTGGTGTCGGGATTGCTGGGTGTCGGTGGCGGCTTCCTGATCGTCCCGGCCTTCAAGCAACTGACCGATGTGCAGATGCGCGGAATCGTCGCCACCTCGCTGATGGTGATCTGCCTGATTTCGGCCATCGGCGTGATCGGCGCATTCCATGCCGGCGTGCGCATCGACAGCGTTGGCGCCACCTTTATTGGCGCCAGCATCGCCGGCATGATCGTTGGTCGCAAGCTGTGCGCGCGGGTACCGGCGCGGGCGTTGCAGGTCGGGTTTGCCAGTGTCTGTCTGGTCGTCGCCGTTTACATGCTGGTGCGTGCCTGAGCCTTGCAGCGCTCGATGGGGATGGGTGGTCAGCCGGAAATCATCGGCGGCAGGGTGCCCAGCAATGAAACCGCCGCCACCGCGCCAATTCCCAGCAACCATTCGAACATCACGCTCGCCCGCAACGTCGCCAGACGCTGCTCGCAATCATCGATGCGCAGCCGATTGAACAACGCCAGGCCCAGCATCGCCGCCACCAGCACAGCCTTGATCAACAGGATCAAGGCGAAGCCGGTGAACAGCGGCGTTGGCCAGAATGCCCCGGTGAGCACCCTCACATTGATCAGACCCGTGATCAGCAGCCCTGCGACCAACCCGTAACCGACGCCACTGAAGCGCTGCAACATCACGCGGATCGAATGCCCCGCGGGCTCTCGCAGAATCATCACCAGCAGCATCAAACCGCCGAGCCAGGCACCCACGCAGATCAAGTGAATGAGTTGATTGAGGATCAGCAAATGGCCCGCGGTGCCATCGAGCATTGCGCCGTGGCCGACCGGGGCCAGCGTGGCCACCAGCAGGCCGCTGAAGATCAGGCGCAGCGCAAGGCTGGTGCGTAGAGGCGTCAGCAGCAACGCCAGCAACACCATGTTGATCAGCAAATGCCAGCGCCAGACCTGACCGAAAAAGGTACTGCCCAGTACCAGGTTCAGGGTCGGTGGATCGAAGGCCGCGTCCCAGGCCCCGGCCATGCTCGCGGTAATCAGCAACAACCAGCAGACCCCGCTGGCCAGCGCCACTACGGCCAGCCAACGGGAAGTCCTTGCCAGCCGCTGATCCAGTGCGGGTTCGCCAGTTGAAAGCAAAGGCCTGAACACCCAGGCCCCGAACAGCATCAACACCACGATGAAATGCAGGAAGCGGCACAGCACCAACGCGCTCACCATGAATTACTGGCCAACCTTGAAGGCGTAGGCACCTTCGCTTTTGTGGGTGTCGACCGACACGGCGTGCCATTCGACTTTGTAGGCGCCGGCGGTCAACGGCGCGGCCGGGGTGACGATCAGGGTCTTTTTGTCACTACCTTCGGTGGTCAGCGCTTTTACCGCTACCGGTGCGCCGTCCCGGGTCAGCGTGACTTTGGTGAAACTGGCTTCGACGCCTTCGGAGAACTCCAGGCGCAATTCCGTTGCCGTGGCGACGGTGCTGTCGGCGGCCGGTGTCTGACTTTTCAGGTGGGCGTGGGCAAACACCGAAGAAGCGGCGAGCAGCGAGCCGAGCAGGGCAGCAACGGTCAGGGTTTTCTTCAGCAGCATCGTGGGTACCTCAGGTAGTTTCCAAGTGCGCAGAGTTTAGCTTTACGACAGCGGCTGTACGAAGTTTCGTTTTCCTCTGTCGCCGCAGTCCAGAGCGGATGCTAGTCTTGCTCAACGTTGTTGTCGGGGATCGGCATGGGCAATCACAAGATCGAGATTCGTCGCAGTAACGTCGAAAAAATTCTGCTGGGGGCGGAAAAAGTCTTCGCTGAAAAGGGTTTCGGCGGCACCGCCATGGCCGACATCGCCGCTGAAGTGCAACTGCCGCGTTCAAATCTGCATTACTACTTCAGCACCAAGACCGAACTGTACAGCGCCGTACTGTTCGACTTGCTGGAAGTCTGGAAGCAGGACGCGCTGTGTTTCGAGATGTTCGATGACCCGCGCGTGGTGCTCAGCAGCTACATCCGCGCTAAGATGAACCATTCCCGCAGCCGGCCTTATGGTTCGAAAGTCTGGGCCAACGAAATCATCCACGGCGCGCCGACCCTCGGCGCAGCGCTGGATGCGAGCCTGTACGACTGGGCCAAGATGAAGGAAGCGAAAATCCGCCAGTGGGTGGACGACAAACGCATCCTGCCGGTGGAGCCTTCGAGCCTGCTGTACATGATCTGGGCCTCGACCCAGCACTACGCCGACTTCGATCACCAGGTGAATATTCTCAACGACCATCAGCCGCTGTCGGACATGCAGTTCGAAAAGGCAGTGCAGACGGTGACCAGTGTGATTTTGCGGGGGATCGGGTTGGAGCCTTGAGGTTGGGAGGTGTGGCTGCTGGCCTCTTCGCGGGCAAGCCCGCTCCCACAGGGGATCTCAGTGTTAATACGATCCCTGTGGGAGCGAGCTTGCTCGCGATGGCGTCAGTTCAGGCGCAGCTGGCCTCAAGGGCTAACGTGATACGGATTCCTCGGATCATGATTCCAGTCCAGGAACGGCTTGCCGGTCTCCACCGGCACCATCTCGATACAGTCCTGCACCGGGCAGGTGATCTGGCACAGGTTGCAGCCCACACACTCCTCATCGATCACTTGATATTTATGCGTGCCGTCCGCTTGCTTGAGGCTAGCCACCGCCTGGTGCGACGTGTCCTCACAAGCGATATGGCAACGACCACAGCCAATGCAGGCCTCCTGATCGATTTTCGCGATCACCTGGTAATTGATATCCAGGTACTTCCAGTCCGTGGTATTGCCCACCGCGCGCCCGGAAAACTCCGAAACGCTGGCGTAGCCCTGACTGTCCATCCAGCGTGACAAACCGTCCTTCATGTCTTCGACAATCCGGAAGCCATGCAGCATCGCCGCCGTGCACACTTGCACCGCGCCGCTGCCCAGGGCGATGAATTCCGCGGCGTCGCGCCAGTTGCCGATGCCGCCGATGCCGCTGATGGGCAGGCCTTGGGTTTGTGGGTCGCGGGCGATTTCGGCGACCATGTTCAAGGCAATCGGCTTGACTGCCGAGCCGCAGTATCCGCCGTGGGTGCTTTGGCTGCCGACCATGGGGTTGGCCACCATGCGTTCGAGGTTGACGCTGGTGATCGAGTTGATGGTGTTGATCAACGACACCGCATCGGCACCGCCACGGTGGGCCGCACGGGCGGCGACACGGATGTCGGTAATGTTCGGCGTGAGCTTGACGATCACTGGCAGCGAGCAATACGTCTTGCACCAGCGGGTGACCTGTTCCACGTATTCCGGCACCTGGCCGACCGCCGCGCCCATGCCGCGTTCCGGCATGCCGTGGGGGCAACCGAAATTCAGCTCGATGCCATCGGCGCCAGTGGCTTCAACCAGTGGCAGGATATGTTTCCACGACTCTTCGACGCAGGGCACCATCAGGGACACGATCAGCGCACGGTCCGGCCAGTCCTTTTTGACCTGGGTGATTTCCCGCAGGTTGATCTCCAGCGAGCGGTCGGTAATCAGTTCGATGTTGTTAAAGCCGAGTACCTCCCTGTTAGCCCCGAAGTGCGCCGAGTAGCGCGACGACACGTTCACCGCCGCCGGGTCTTCACCCAGGGTTTTCCAGACCACGCCGCCCCAGCCGGCTTCGAAGGCGCGGACCACGTTGTAGGCCTTGTCGGTCGGTGGCGCGGAGGCCAGCCAGAATGGATTGGGTGCTTTGATGCCGGCGAAGACAATCGACAGATCGGCCATTTACGCAGCCTCCACGTTAAGCATCAGTTGAGCATTGATCGCCTCGGCGGCGCGCTTGCCATGCTGCACGGCTTGCACGGTGAGGTCTTGATCGAGGCTGGTGCAGTCGCCGCCGGCATACACGCCGGGGATGCTGGTGCGCAGCTGTTCATCGACTTCGATGCGCTCGCCCTGACGCTTGAGCTCACGCGCCAGCGGATCGGCGAGGGCGTTGCCGTCGAAGGCCTGGCCGATGGCTTTGAAGATCGCGTCGGCGGCCAGTTCGAAGGTTTCGCCGGTGGTTTGCAGACGACCTTCGACCAGATGGGTGCGGGCGAAACGCATGCCGCGCACACGGCCGTGGTCATCGAGCAGCACTTCTTCGGGTTGTGCCCAGGTCATTAGCCGCACCTGATTGGCCTTGGCAATGTCCTGCTCGTGATGGGTGGCGCCCATGTCTTCGGCGCCGCGCCGGTACACCAGGTTCACGTCACGGGCGCCGAGGCGGGCCATTTGCACCGCCATATCGATGGCGGTGTTGCCTGCGCCGAGGACGATGCAGTGGTCGGCCAAGGGTAGTTGGGTCAGGTCATCGGCCTGGCGCAGTTCGCGGATGTAGTCGGTGGCTGCGAGCAGGCCGGGCGCGTCTTCGTGGGCCAGGCCCAGTTGTTTGCTGGCGTTGAGCCCTAGGCCGAGGAACACCGCATCGAACTGTTGATGCAGTTCGCTGAGGGTCAGGTTCTCCCCGAGCTTCTGCCCGTGGCGGATTTCGATCCCGCCGATCTCCAACAGGAACTCAAGCTCCTTTTGCGCATAGTCATCCACCAGTTTGTATTTGGCGATTCCGTATTCATTGAGGCCGCCAGCTTTTTCCCGCGCCTCGAAAATCACCACGTCGTGCCCGTGCATGGCGCTGCGGTGGGCACAGGACAAACCGGCTGGACCCGCGCCAACCACGGCGATGCGTTTGCCGGTGGCGGCAGCTCGCTGGAACGGGTGAGTGCTGAAATGTGCGTTGTCCACGGCGTAGCGTTGCAGCAGGCCGATCATGACCGGTGCGCATTCGTGAGCGTTGTTGCGCACGCAGGCTTGCTGGCAAAGAATTTCCGTCGGGCAAACCCGGGCGCAACTGCCGCCGAGGATGTTGGCCGAGAGGATTTTCTGCGCAGCGCCTTGCACGTTGTCTTGCTGGATGTTGCGGATGAACGAGGGAATGTCGATCTCGCTCGGACAGGCATTCACGCAGGGCGCGTCGTAGCAATACAGACAGCGCGAGGCTTCGAGCCGGGCCTGGCGTTCATTGAGCGGCGGCGCCAGATCGGTGAAATGGCCGGCGAGGGTGGCCGCATTCTCATGGGGATGCGGGAGGTGGTCCAGGGTCTTGATCACGGTTTTGGCCTCACGGTTATTTGAGGTGCTGCCTCTGATGGGCATTGTTTTTTGTGTTGTCAGTGCGGGCCTCATCGCGAGCAAGCTCGCTCCCACAGGATCTCGGGTGTTCACAAAACCTGTGGGAGCGAGCTTGCTCGCGATAGGCCGCAGGCCGCTTTCAGCGTTTCACAGCAACCGGCTGATTCAGCTCGGCCCGCTTGCTCAGCAAATCAAACACCGCCGGGTACGCCGGCCGTTCGATGTAGCGCCCGGCCCCGCGCTCGGCCCGCAAATCCCCATCGGCCCATACCACGCGGCCCTGGCTGATGGTATGGCTCGGCACGCCACGCACGGTCTTGCCTTCGAAGATGTTGAAGTCCACCTGCTGATGGTGGGTCTTGGCTGATATGGTCCGCGTGCCTTGCGGGTCCCACAGCACCAGATCGGCATCGGCACCGACGCGGATCGCGCCTTTGCGTGGGTAGAGGTTGAAGATTTTCGCCGTGTTGGTGGACGTCAGGGCGACGAATTGCTGCATCGAAAAGCGTCCGGTGTTCACGCCTTCATCCCACAGCACCGCCATGCGGTCTTCGATGCCGGCCGTGCCGTTGGGGATCTTGCTGAAGTCGTCGCGACCAGCGGCTTTTTGCTCGGCGCAGAAGCAGCAATGGTCGGTGGCGGTGGTGTGCAAATTACCCGATTGCAGGCCATGCCAGAGCGCCTCTTGATGGCCGCGAGGGCGGAACGGCGGGCTCATTACATAACCGGCGGCGGTTTGCCAGTCCGGGTGGCGGTAGACACTGTCGTCCAGCAGCAGGTGCCCGGCCAGCACTTCGCCGTAAACCGGCTGGCCCTTGCCCCGGGCATAGGTGATTTCGTCGAGGGCCTCCTTGGTCGAGACGTGCACCAGGTACAGCGGCGTACCCAGGGTTTCGGCGATGCGGATCGCCCGGCTCGCCGCTTCGCCTTCAACCTGTGACGGCCGCGACAGCGGATGCGCTTCCGGCCCGGTGATGCCCTGGGCCATCAGCTTGCGTTGCAGGTGATACACCAGTTCACCGTTTTCCGCGTGAACGGTCGGCACCGCGCCCAGTTCCAGGCAGCGTTCGAAACTCGCCACCAGGGTGTCGTCGGCGGCCATGATCGCGTTCTTGTAGGCCATGAAATGCTTGAAGCTGTTGACGCCGTGCTGGCTGACCAGCTCGGCCATTTCCTCACGGACCTGTTCGCTCCACCAGGTAATGGCGACGTGAAAACCGTAGTCCGACGCCGACTTCTCGGCCCAGCCGCGCCACTGATGAAAGGCTTCGAGCAAGGATTGCTGCGGATTGGGAATCACGAAGTCGATGATCGACGTGGTGCCGCCGGCCAGTCCCGCGGCCGTGCCACTGTAGAAGTCTTCGCTGGCCACCGTGCCCATGAAGGGCAGTTGCATGTGCGTGTGCGGGTCGATGCCACCGGGCATCAGGTACTGGCCGCTGCCGTCGAGCACTTCGGCCCCTGCAGGAACATCGAGGTTGTCGCCGATGGCCTGGATCACGCCGTCTGCGCAATACACATCGGCGCGATAACTTTCATCATGGGTAATAACGGTGGCGCCACGGATCAACAGAGACATTCCGAGTTCCTCGCAGGCAATGACCGGCTAATGCCGGTTCTAGATGTTTTATATGACGCCAGCGTCAACAGGTGTATTCCTGTCAGTGCTGTCAGGATTAAACGCTAGCTGCAGTTATTCGAATCGGCAAGAATATTTTTTATAAGCTTATGCAGTTATTAACTAATTGATATTTAACGTTTAAATACAAGAATCACCAAAATGGTGAGTGACCTCACCATTTTGACGCACTTGACAGGATCGAAAAATAGTCAAGATTTCTTATGTGAAATCAGCTGTTTGAGTATGGTCTATGGTTGATGCGCAGCCATTGAAAAAAGATCAACGCACCAGTTTGAGTCCTGACTGTCCGGACAACTTGCCTGGCATTCGGCCTGAGTGGCCTGACAAATAGTCGAGTCAGTGAATAAAACTGATAAACATCAGTTAGTTACATTGTGTTTATGGAACTGCCCGATGCGCAAGCGGGGCACCCGGCACGTTTATTGATGCCGCCAGCCCCCGATGAGCAAAAAATAATTCAAAGAACAGTGGAGCGGCCATGCAACAGATCAGATCGCAAGTGACCGAGCGCGACGGCTTGTACGAGCTGGAAGCCGGCAGCGACGTCCTCGACAGTCCCCGTTACAACCACGACATTGCACCGACCAAGGTGCGCGAACGCACCTGGAACAAATGGCACATCACCGCGCTATGGGTGGGCATGGCGATTTGCGTGCCGACCTACACCCTCGGTGGGGTGCTGACCGCGTACTTTGGCCTGACGGTTGGCGAAGCGCTGCTGGCGATTCTGTTTGCCAACATCATCGTACTGATTCCCCTGACCCTGAACGCATTTCCCGGCACCAAGTACGGCATTCCCTTTCCGGTGTTGCTGCGCTCGTCCTTCGGCGTGCTCGGTTCCAACATTCCGTGCCTGATCCGCGCCCTGGTGGCGTGTGGCTGGTTCGGTATCCAGACCATGTTCGGCGGACTGGCGATTCACCTGTTCCTCGGCTCGGTGTTCGAGGGCTGGAAATCCCTGGGCGGCACCGGCGAGGTCATCGGCTTCATGGTGTTCTGGGTGCTGAACCTGTGGGTGGTGATTCGCGGCGCCGAGTCGATCAAATGGCTGGAAACCCTGTCGGCCCCGCTCCTGGTGGCGGTGGGCGCCGGTTTGCTGGTGTGGGCGATGCCCAACGTATCGATGACTGAATTGCTGGCGATCCCCGCCAAACGTCCCGAAGGTGCCAGCGTAGCCAGTTACTTTGCCGCCGGGCTGACGGCGATGGTCGGCTTCTGGGCGACGTTGTCGCTGAACATCCCCGACTTCAGCCGCTACGCGAAAAGCCAGAAGGACCAGATAGTCGGGCAGATCATTGGCTTGCCACTGACCATGTTCCTGTTTGCCTCCCTGGGCGTGGTGATGACCGCCGCCTCGGTGAAGCTGGTGGGCGTGACGGTGTCCGATCCGGTGACCCTGATCGGCCATATCCAGAGTCCGGTCTGGGTGGCGCTGGCCATGGCGCTGATCATCATCGCCACGCTGTCGACCAACACTGCGGCCAACATCGTATCGCCGACCAACGACTTCCAGAACATCGCACCCAAGGCGATCAACCGGACCAAGGCGGTGATGCTCACCGGGCTGGTCGGGCTGGCGCTGATGGCCCATGAACTGCTGAAAAAGCTCGGCCTGATCGTTTCCGACCTCAGCCTGGAAACGGTCTATTCCAACTGGTTGCTCGGCTATTCCAGCCTGCTGGGCCCGATTGCGGGGATCATGGTGGTGGATTATTTCCTGATCAAGAAACAGCAACTGGACCTTGCCGGCCTGTACCGCGATGACGTCTATCCGGCGTGGAACTGGAGCGGTTTCATCGCGTTCGGCGTGCCGGTGGTGTTGACGCTGCTGTCCCTGGGCAGCGATGTCTTCAGCTGGTTCTACAGCTACGGCTGGTTCACCGGCTCGGCCCTCGGGGGGCTGATTTATTACGGGGTGAGTGTGGTGCGGCCGAGTCCGTCAGTCGCGAAATCTGCGGTGTGAAGGATGGCCCCATCGCGAGCAGGCTCGCTCCTACATTTGGAATGCATTCCCCTGTAGGAGCGAGCCTGCTCGCGATGAGGACTTCAAAATCACCCAACAACCGCCTGAAGAAACACATAAGAACAGCCTGAGGAGATCATCATGAACGCGGCCGTAGACGTTCTGCAGTCCAGCCATCAGTACATCAACCGCGACCGCCTGTGGCAATCGCTCATGGAGCTGGCCAAACTCGGTGCCACGGTCAAGGGCGGCGTGTGTCGCCTGGCCCTGACCGATCTCGACCGCCAGGCCCGGGACATCTTCGTCAAATGGTGTCAGGAGGCTGGCTGCACCGTCAGCATCGACGCCGTCGGCAATATCTTCGCCCGCCGCCCCGGGCGCAATCCCGACCTGCCACCGGTGATGACCGGCAGCCACATTGACACCCAGCCCACGGGCGGCAAGTTCGATGGCTGCTTCGGTGTGTTGGCCGGCGTCGAAGTGCTGCGCACCCTCAATGACCTGAACATCGAAACAGAAGCGCCGCTGGAGGTGGTTGTCTGGACCAACGAAGAAGGCTCGCGCTTCGCCCCTTGCATGATGGGCTCCGGCGTGTTTGCCGAAAAATTCACCCTCGAAGAAACCCTGGCCAAGGTCGATGCCGATGGCGTGACTGTGGGGGAAGCACTGAATGCCATTGGCTACGCCGGCCCGCGCAAAGTCAGCGGCCACAAAGTCGGTGCCTACTTTGAAGCACACATCGAGCAAGGTCCGATCCTGGAAGACGAACGCAAGACCATCGGCGTGGTCATGGGCGCCCTCGGGCAGAAATGGTTCGACCTGAAACTGCGCGGCGTCGAAGCCCATGCCGGCCCGACCCCGATGCACCTGCGCAAGGACGCCCTGGTCGGCGCCGCGGTGATCGTCGGTGCGCTCAACCGCGCCGCCCTCAGCCATCAACCCCATGCCTGTGGCACCGTCGGTTGCCTGCAAGCCTATCCCGGCTCGCGCAACGTCATCCCCGGCGAAGTGCGCATGACCCTGGACTTCCGGCATCTGGAACCGGCGCGCCTGGACTCGATGATCGCCGAAGTGCGCGAAGTCATCGAAACCACCTGCGACGAACACGGCCTGACCTTCGAGCTCACGCCGACGGCCGACTTCCCGCCACTGTACTTCGACAAGGCCTGCGTCGAAGCCGTGCGCGGCGCTGCCCAAGGCCTGGGCCTGTCGCACATGGACATCGTCAGCGGAGCAGGGCACGACGCCATCTTCCTCGCCGAACTCGGCCCGGCCGGGATGATCTTCGTGCCGTGCGAAGGCGGTATCAGCCACAACGAAATCGAAAACGCCGCGCCGGATGACCTCGCGGCCGGCTGTGCGGTGCTGTTGCGGGCGATGCTGGCGGCTTCGGCGGCGGTGGCGAAGGGCGAGTTGGCTGATTGAAACGAGTGACGTGCGCTGAATGATTCAGCGCACGTCACAAAGCGCAATCCTCAATCGTCATCCTGCTGAACCCCTCAATCAGTGGAGCAACACGATGTCGTCCAACACCCAAGCGGTCAATCTGCTGCAATCGATTCCACAGGTTTTCGAAAGCCTGACCCAGGTCCATGTCGCTCTCGATCAACAAGATCTCAATCCAGCCCTCAAGCATTTGATCCACCTGCGCGCCTCGCAGATCAACCAATGCGGTTTCTGCGTGAAGATGCACACCCGCGAAGCCCGTGAGGCCAATGAAACCAACGAGCGTCTGGATCGCCTGATCGTCTGGCGTCACGTCAGTGATTTCAGCCCTTCTGAGCGCGCCGCGCTGGCGTGGACCGAAGCCTTGACGGTGCTGGATGCAAAAACCGATTACGCCAGCCTGCGCGGTGAGCTGAGGGCGCATTTCAGCGACGGGCAGATCGGCGCCTTGACGGCCGAGATCGGCATGATCAACCTGTGGAACCGCTTGCAGGTGTCGAGGCACTGATTGATGAACTCCGCTGAAAACGCCGCCACTGTGTTCGAGCAGCGCCGGCCCTTTTTGCTCGGTCTGGCCTATCGCATCCTCGGCTCGCGCGCCGAAGCCGAGGATGCGGTGCAGGAGTTGTTCATCAAGTGGCTGGAGGCCGATCGCGCCTCCATCTCCACGCCGGCCGCCTGGCTCACCACCGCTTGCACCCGCCATTGCATCGACCTGCTACGGTCGGCGCACAAGTCCCGGGTGGATTACATCGGTACCTGGCTGCCGGAGCCGATCCACACGGCTCATCAGGATTCACCCGAGCACATGCATGAACTGGCTTCGTCGCTGTCCACCGCGTTCGTGTTGTTGCTGGAGCGCCTGACACCCAAGGAACGCGCGGCGTACCTGCTGTACGAAATCTTCGACATGGATTACCCGCAGGTCGCCGATGCGGTCGGGGTGCAGGAAGCCGCTTGCCGCAAACTGGTGTCTCGGGCCAAGGCGAGTCTGGGCAGTGCGCAAACCCGCTATCAACCGGAACCTGTGCGCCAAAACCAGTTGCTGAGCGCCTTCCACAATGCCATCGCCAGTGGCTCCACGGCGAACTTGAGCGCGATGCTCAGCGAAGACGTCGAACTCTGCGCCGACAGCGGCGGCAAGGCTTCGGCGATCCGTGAAACGCTGGTTGGCATCGCAAGCGTGCTGGATTTCATTGGCCAGTCGTTGCACGCCTATTGGCAAATGTGTGAATGGCTGCCCATTGAGATCAATGGTACTCAAGGTGTCATCATCAAGGCCGACGGTGTTATCAACGCGTCGGTGACGTTTGGTTTCGACGAGACGGGGCGGGTGAATCGGGTTTTCATCATGCGTAATCCGGACAAGTTGGCGGGGCTGGAGGCATCGTTGAACGTGCACTAGTCAAACGACCACCGGCCGTGAGCGTTCCGAAAATGATGACGATTGCTGGGGGAGCGGGCTCGCTCGCGAAATCGGTGTGTCAGGTGAGCTAAATGTCGACGGGTCCACCGCTTTCGCGAGCAAGCCCGCTCCCACAAGGTTCGTTGCACTATCCAAAAAACCGGAGGTCGTACCCTACAGGGTCACCATACTTGTGGAGACGCAATGAGCCAGGACGTCCAGACCACGGAAACCAATCGCCGCCAGCTGAGGCAAATCATCGCCGGTCTGTCCGACGGAGTGATTCTGCTGGATCCCGACCAGAGCATACTGTGGGCCAATGACGCCGCGCTGGCCATGCACGGCGCAGCGCAAATCAGCGATCTGGGCAGCAATGCAAAGGCCTATGCCAAACGCTTTGCCCTGCGTTATCGCAATAGTGGCGTCGTGCCTGCCGACAGCTATCCGATCAACCGGGTGGCCCGTGGCGAGACGTTCAGCGATGTGCTGGTGGAGGTGACGTCGGCGGCGGACAAAGCGCGTACCTGGGTCCATCGCGTGCGCAGCCTGGTATTGGTTGACAGCCGTGGCGAACCGGAATCGCTGGTGTTGATCATGGACGATGTCACCGACCGGGCCAGCGCCGGGCAACGCTTCGCCACAGCGTTTCGTCTGTCCCCGGTGCCGATTCTGCTGTGCGGCGCGGCTGATCAACGGGTGCTGGACGTCAACGAAGCGTTCCTCGATACCCTGGGTTTTCCCAGTGAGGAAGTGCTTGGGATCAGCGTTGCGCAGATCGATTTCATCGATGATAAAAACGCGCGTATCTGGCTGTTCGCCGCGCTGGAGAAAACCGGCAGCCTGAGCCGCATCGATGTGCGCGTACGCCGCAAAGACGACAGGCTGATCGATTGCACCGTGTTGGCGGACACTGTGAACATTCAGGGCAACCCGTGCTATCTGCTGGTGCTGATGGACGTTACCGAGCGCAAGCGCACCGAGCTGGAACTGGTGTCGGCCATCGAGGAAGCAATGAAGGACGCCTCATGGTTCAGCCGCACGCTGATCGAAAAACTGGCCAGCGTGAAGAACGTCAATTCACCGAAGTTGCCCCGTGTGTCCTTCACCGACCTGACCGCCCGTGAGCGCGATGTGCTGGGCCTGATATGCGAAGGCCTGGCCGACAAGGAAATCGCCGCGCGCCTGAAACTCGCGCCGAACACCGCGCGCAACCATGTGGCGGGGGTGTATTCCAAGCTCGATGTACACAGCCGCAGCGAGGCGATTGTCTGGGCGCGGGAGCGGGGACTGTTCTCGAGTGAGTAGCGGCCAAAGGGGCAGCAATAAGGTGCAAATGCACTAAATCGCAGGGTGCACATTCATGTGTCGACCCGGTGGATCGGCTCCTGGGCTGAGGAAGTGCAACAGGTGACTTCAAGTCACCTTCGCGCTCCTTCGCAATCGGTCGACGCCCTGATCCGGTGATGTAAGAACTGCCAGCTTTTACTGGCGTTGACCACCGGCTGGGCCATGAGTGATTCGCAATTTTTTATTTTTTTGACAGGTGTGTGGACTTTACGCGCGGGTTTTGTTGTCACAAAAATGTGTCGATCACTTATCGCGGGTCAACCTATGAAAACTCTTGGGAAACGCGTTTTTGCACCGCTCGCATTCTGCGCAGCGATTCTCGGCGGCTGCTCCAGTCCGCCCCCACCTCCAACAGTCACTCCACCCCCTCCTGAACGCACCTGCCAGGCGATGGATAAAACCGATGTCCTGGGCGATGTACGGGGCGAAGACGGGCAGGTAACCCGACTCACCACCACGACTCGGTGTATTACCCAGTAAGCCAGTGTGACGGCCGCGTTGTTGAACGGCGCGGCCATGCTGAATGGTAAATCGGCTAAAAGTTGGTATCAGGTGGTCGGTTTTTATTGCTGGCTGATCGTTTTTGCTGTCTGTTCTGACACTGTCTGCTACCTGGTATTTCCAGTTTAGTGAAGAACACATCTTTTTTCACTGATAGACCTGTCATTTATGATAGTTCTCGGCGCATCGATTTTTCCTGATAGTTCATGGACTGTTTTTTATGTCCATCGCTGAAAAGGAAACGTCGTCATGAGCACCGAATTAAAAGACGCAACCGCTGCACCAAGTCGTTGGGAACAAGCCACGTTGTTTATCAACGGCAAGAAAGTGGAATGGAGGGCGGAACTCGTTTTGCTCCGCGGGCAGGAGAACGAAGTGACGGTGGAGGCTCCACCCGTGATCGCCAGGGCGCTCAACCTGGGGCTGGCTGACAATGGCGGTTTGGAAACTGTTGCATCGCCGGAATTTGGCGCTTGGGTGGCTCCCGTTAATGGCAAGTTCACTTGGAAGATTACACCGGACACTGGCAAGAGCGGTCGTATCACCCTGGTGTTTTTCAGCAGGGAAGTGCTGGTGCCGTGGGAGCACCGAAGCCTGGTGATTTCGAGCAACCTGGCGGATGAGGTTGAGGTAAAGATTGGTGGGCAAAGTGTGCCTGCCAGTGGAAATGTATTCATAAGGGGGCAGGCTCAGGAAGTTACGCTGGTCCCTAAGCCGGGCAGTCCGATCGCCGGACACAATATTACGTTGACTTATAAGGTCTTACAGGGGCTATTCCAAGGTGATATACGAAGTACACCACCATTTGGGGGGGTAGGAGGACCAAACTGGAGGTGGCAGTTGACTGGATTTACCAGAAGCGGCACCTTCGAAATTTCTGTGGTTGGGCAGGGAATGTCTACTCCAATAAAAATTGCGGTCAGCAAGTTGCTTTCGAACAACCTGGCGGATGAGGCAGACGTGAAGATTGACGGTGCCACCGTGCCTGCCGGGGGTAATTGGTTTTACCGGGACAAGGCGCAAACGGTGACGTTGACGCCCAAACCCAACAGCCCGCTGGCCGGCCTTCCAGTCACCCTGACCTGTGCAATCAAAAGTGGCCTCGATGTCGCCAATGTGGTGAGTGCACCGGCCTTCGGCAGTGAGCCAACTACCTATAGCTGGGCAGTGACCGGGAACACCAAAAGCGGCACCTTTCAATTGGCCTTGTCGGGCAAGGGCATGACCACACCGATTACCTTGCCAGTCAGCAAGTTGCTGTCGAGCAACCTGGCGGATGAGGCAGATGTGACGATTGCCGACGCCGCCGTGCCCGTCGAGGGTAATTGGTTTTACCGGAATAGTGGTCGAATGGTGACGTTGACCCCCAAACCCAACAGCCCGCTGGCCGGCCTTCCAGTCACCCTGACCTGGACCATAAAAAGCGGACTGGCTAACGACAGCGTGGTGAGTCAACCGGCCTTCGGCACTGAGCAAACCACGTATAGCTGGGCAGTAATGGGGAGGGTGCATAGCGGAACGTTCCAACTGGCATTGGTGGGTAAGGGCATGTCCACACCGATTACCTTGGCAGTCAGCAAATTGGTGTCGAGGGATCTGAGAGATGAGGTTGAGGTGAAGATTGGTGGGCAAAGTGTGCCTGCCAGTGGAAATGTATTCATAAGGGGGCAGGCTCAGGAAGTTACGCTAGTCCCTAAGCCGCGCAGTCCGATCGCCGGACACAATATCACTTTGACTTGTCAGCCCTTACAGGGGCTATCCGAGGGCGATATACAAAGTGCACCGCCATTTGGAGGGATAGGAGGACCAAATTGGCGTTGGCAGGTGACTGGATATAACAGAAGCGGCACCTTCCAGATTTCTGTGGTAGGGGCGGGGGGAGTGATTAACCCATTGAAAATTGCGGTCAGCAAGTTAATTTAGAACAATCTGGCGGATGAGGCTTTCGTTAAATTGATGGTGTTGATGTATCAAATAATGAAGTTCCCTATCTTAATAGTTCAAAGCGCACAGTTACGTTAGTTCCTAAAGCGGGTAGCCCATTAGCTGGTACTAAAGTCAGTTTGCTATCCGGCAGCGGAGAAGGTTGAGTTTGTTGGCCGGCCAAAGTGATTTGATTGCCGAGCGACCGGTGGTAACAGTGTGAACAAAAGGCAGCCAATCGCCCTGATCGGCTGCCTTACTTTTATTCGCAAACAGAATCAGGACAGGAAACCACCGTCCACATTCAACGAAACCCCAGTGGTATAGCTCGAAGCATCGCTGGCGAGGTAAAGCACCGCCCCCGCCATCTCACTCGGATCCGCCACCCGCTTGAGCGGGATCTGCTGCAGCGCGGTGTTCAGAATGGCTTCGTTTTTCACCAGCGCCGAGGCGAATTTAGTGTCGGTGAGGCCTGGCAACAGGGCATTGCAACGAATCCCGAACTGCGCGCATTCCTTGGCAAACACCTTGGTCATGTTGATTACGGCCGCCTTGGTCACCGAGTAGATGCCCTGGAAGATCCCCGGCGAAACGCCGTTGATCGAGGCCACGTTGATGATGCTGCCGCCACCGTTTTCGCGCATCAGCTTGCCGGCTTCCACGGACATGAAGAAGTAGCCGCGAATGTTGACGTCGACGGTTTTCTGAAAAGCACTGAGGTCGGTGTCCAGCACGTTGCAGAATTGCGGGTTGGTCGCGGCGTTGTTGACCAGGATGTCGAGACGGCCGAACTGTTCCTTGATGCTGGCGAAGACCTGGCTGATCCGTTCCATTTCGCCGATGTGGCAGGCGATGGCGGTGGCCTTGCCGCCAGCAGCGATAATAGCGTCGGCCACGTGCTGGCAGCCTTCAAGCTTGCGGCTCGACACGATCACGTGGGCGCCTTGTTGGGCCAGCAATTTGGCGATGGCTTCACCAATGCCACGGCTGGCGCCGGAGACGAAAGCGATCTTGCCGTCGAGGTCGAACAACTGAGTCTTGGACATGGGATTCCTTTATAAAAAGTCTTGTTATCGAGTCAAATGCCGGGGGTGTCGCTGATGCTGTTTGGTAGGGGCGGCTTGCTGCGTTTGGTCAGTGAACGGGCGTTATCGTTAAAGACCTTCGCGAGCAGGCTCGCTCCTACAGGGGATTGTGTGTCATCGAACAGAATCAGGGTCACAGGCTGGATTTCTGGATGACCTGCAGGCTCATCTGCTCCAGCAGCTTGTTCATGTGAATGAACTGCGCGAAGCGTTTGTCCTGGGTCTGGCCGTGGTAGAAGCGGTAGTAGATCTGCTGCACGATGCCGGCCAGGCGGAACAGGCCGTAGGTGTAGTAGAAGTCGAAATTGTCGATGCGGATGCCCGAACGTTCGGCGTAGTAATCGACGAACTCGCGGCGGGTCAGCATGCCCGGCGCGTGGCTTGGCTGGCGGCGCATCATCTGCACCGGCGCCGGATCATCGGCTTCGATCCAGTAGGCGAGGGTGTTGCCCAGGTCCATCAGCGGGTCGCCGAGGGTGGTCAGTTCCCAGTCGAGCACGCCGATGATCTGCATCGGGTTGTTCGGGTCGAGGATCACGTTGTCGAAGCGGTAGTCGTTGTGCACGATGCTGGAGGTCGGATGGTCGGCCGGCATCTTGTCGTTGAGCCAGGCCTTGACCGTTTCCCATTGTGGCGCATCGGGGGTCAGGGCTTTTTCGTAACGATCGCTCCAGCCTTTGATTTGCCGCGCCACGTAACCTTCGGGTTTGCCGAGGTCACCCAGGCCGTAAGCGTTGTAATCGACCTGGTGCAGTTCGACGAACTTGTCGATGAAGCTCTTGCACAGGGCTTCGGTTTTCGCCGAGTCCAGACCCAGCTCCGGCGGCAGGTCCGAGCGCAGGATGATGCCATTGACCCGTTCCATGACATAGAACTCGGCACCGATCACCGATTCGTCGGTGCAGTGCACGTAGGCTTTCGGGCAGTACGGAAAACCGTCGCGCAGTTGATTGAGGATGCGGAATTCACGGCCCATGTCGTGGGCCGACTTGGCCTTGTGGCCGAAGGGCGGGCGACGCAGGACGAATTCCTGTTCGGGATATTC
This sequence comes from Pseudomonas sp. KB_15, assembly GCF_052114525.1. NCBI lineage: Bacteria > Pseudomonadati > Pseudomonadota > Gammaproteobacteria > Pseudomonadales > Pseudomonadaceae > Pseudomonas > Pseudomonas sp. KB_15. The sequence goes on from NZ_JBFREX010000004.1 coordinate 84,937, forward strand.
CAGCAAGTAGGTGAGGTTTGAAGCGCCGCCCGGAAACTGGCTGATCCGTGGCAAACCGCTGAGCCCCGGAATATGGGCCTTGAGGTACGGATCGATCAGGCTGGCATCGAGCTCTTCGCCGGTGCGGATACGGGTGGACTGGTCAGTAAGCGCCATGCTTATCCCTTCTGCTTATTCTGGAGGCCTGAAACTATTGGCTAATCTAATGCGCACACCCCGCACCCACAACCGCGATCGGCTCTTATAGGTGAGCGTGTTGCCGGCCAATCATTGTTTTTGATACAGCTGTTTGAATTGCCATCAATGAGCGACCCGGCTCATGGCCGGCGGCAAGGCGATCGGCGTGAGCACCGGTTGGCCCGAGAAAAACGCCACGAGGTTCTTGCCCACCAGTTCGACGGTGCCCTGGGTGGCTTCCGGGGACAGCCCGGCGACATGGGGCGTGAGGATCACGTTGTTCAGGGTCTTGAGCGCATCCGGTACCTTTGGTTCGGCGTCGAACACATCCAGCGCGGCACCGGCGATCCGGCGTTGCTCCAGGGCGGCGATCAGGTCGGCGGTGACAATCACGCTGGCCCGGGCGATGTTGACGATAAACCCGTCGGGGCCCAGCGCGTCGAGCACGTGGCGATTGATCAGGTGCCTGGTGCCCACACCGCCGGGCGTGGCGACGATCAGGAAGTCCGACGCGCGCGCCAATTCGGTTGGCGTCGAGCAGAACGTGTAGGGCACATCGCTGCGATGCTGGCGATTGTGGTAGCACACGCTCATGTCGAAGCCGTTGGCGGCGCGTTTGGCGATGGCCATGCCGACCGCGCCGAGACCGAGGATGCCCAGGCGTTTGCCGGCGAGGGAAGGGCGCATGATTTTCGGCCATTCGCCGCGCCGTACGGCGGCATCACAGCGGGGCACGTCGCGCACCAGCGACAGCAGCAGCGCCATGGCATGGTCGGCGACGGACGAGGCGTTGACCCCGGCGCCATTGGTGACGGTGATGCCCCGGTCGGCGGCGGCCTGCAGGTCGACGTGTTCATAGCCGGCGCCAATCACGCAGATGATCTTGAGGTTGGGCAGCGCGGCGATTTCATCGGCATACAGCCCCAATGGGCCACGGGTGAGGACGGCGTCGATCTGCCCGGCGTGCCGGGCGATGGCTTCGGCGCGCTCGGCGGGTGTCGGGGCGAGAATCAGGTGGAAACCCTGATGTTCGAGGATGGGCAGGTAATCATTGATGGTTTCAACCAGTACCAGAACGGTTACAGGCATGCTTGGCTTCCTGTGGGCATCGAAAAATCGGCTCGAATGTCTCTTGAGATTGCTGATTTCAGGATAGCTTGGCAACCACCAGCGATCGCAGCCTGCTGTATTTCCTGCGGGGCTGCGTGTAGGAGCTGGCGAAGCCTGCGATGGTCGTTAACGATAACGCGTGTGAACCGGATAAACGCGGCGCACTTGAGTCCATCGCCAGCAATCAAGCGTCGACCGGCTGCTCCTGCAGTTTCCCGGGAATGCGTGAAGAACCTTTTATTTCGACGCTGCGAGTGCTGCCCGGGCAGCCTCGAGAATTTCATCCGACAGTGGATCGCCGCGGGTCGCCCGGGACAACATCAGCGCGCCGAACATCAGCGAATACTGTACCAGCGCCTGCTGCCGTTTGTCGGCTTCGTCCTCGGTGTCGAGCAGCGAACCCAGCGAGCCGAGCAAGTTGTTCAGGCCCTGCATATAGGTTTGACGCAAACCGCTCTCGGCAGCCTCGTGGCACATGTCCCCGGCAAAGGCCACCACCGGGCAACTGTCGCCCGGCTTGTCCCGGCTTTCGCTGGACAGGTACGTTTCGACCACGGCGCGGCGGGCGGCGTCCTTGCTGTCATTGTCTGCCACCCTTGCTTGCCAGCGTTGCGCGGCCTGTTCGAAGGCCCGGCCACTGGCCTCTTGCGCCAGGGCTTCCCTGGATTCGAAATGCCCGTAAAAACCGCCGTGTGTCAGTCCCGCAGCGGCCATCACATCGACAACACTGATCCCGTGCAGGCCGCGTTCGCGAAACAGCCGCGTGGCGGCATCGACGATGGTCTCGCGGTTGAGGTCGGCTTGTTTGCGGGAAACTCGGGGCATGGGTCACTCTCGGGGCTGCAGGTTGAACATCAGAGGGCGTATTGGGCAATCCCGTTGCCGAACGACCAGTTCTCTTTTTTGACTTCCACCAGATTGATGAAAACGTCTTCCAGGCGCACCGCGAGTTCTGCATGAAGGCTCTCGGCAATGGTTTTGTAGAGGAGTTTTTTCTGCTCGATGGTTCGTCCTTCGCTCATGGTGATCTGGATCACCACCAGTTGGTCCGTACGGCTGATGCCCAGGTAACCGGGGTCAAAGATGAAATGCTGCTCATCGTGTTCGGCGAGTATCTGGAAATTATCGTTCTCCGGCACGCCGATGGTGCTGTGCATGGCGGCGTAGATCAGTTGGCCGATGCGTTTGGCGTGGGTGGGGTCCTGATGTTTTTTGATGTCGACGCGAACCAGTGGCATGGGAAGACTCCAGAAGGAATGCAGGTCGGTTAAAAATACATGACGATAGACCTTTATCAAGTGCGGACTGCGCTTTGGCGATGAAGCGCAGGTAGCCCCACCTCTGAGCACGCCGTAGAACCCTGTAGGAGCGAGCCTGCTCGCGATAGCGGTGTGTCAGCCAAAGTAAATGTTGGATGTGCCAAGGTAATCGCGAGCAGGCTCGCTCCTACAGGGGATTTTTCGTCAATCTGGTACCACCGTTCCTCACCTAAGTCTTTGCTTCTGCTAACTAATCCTCCAGAATCGCGCCCCTGTTTCGGCCAGGCGCTGCCTGTCGGGTATTCCGACGCGTCCTGGCCGGGTGGCAAGTGACCGGAATGTGGAGATCCCACCGGATGAATGATCAGGCCAATAGCGTCAACAAACGCTATGTAGCAGCGACAACAGCGACACTTTCGAGCTGGAATCGCCAAGACACCACCTGGATGCTGGGCCTGTTTGGCACGGCGATTGGTGCGGGAACCCTGTTTTTGCCGATCAACGCAGGCCTGGGCGGTTTCTGGCCGCTGTTGATCCTGGCGTTGCTGGCGTTTCCGATGACGTTCTACGCACACCGCGGGCTGACCCGTTTCGTGCTGTCCGGTCGCGAAGGCGCCGACATCACCGAAGTGGTGGAAGAGCATTTCGGCATCAAGGCCGGTGCACTGATCACTTTGCTGTACTTCTTCGCCATTTTCCCGATCCTGCTGATCTACAGCGTGGCCCTGACCAACACCGTGGGCAGTTTCCTGGAACATCAACTGCACATCACGCCGCCACCGCGCGCCGTGCTGTCGCTGGTGCTGATCCTCGGCCTGCTGGCGGTGGTGCGTTGCGGTGAGCAATTGATCGTCAAGGCCATGAGCCTGATGGTCTACCCGTTCATCGTCGCGCTGCTGTTTCTGGCGGTGTACCTGGTTCCGCACTGGAACGGCGGCATCCTGACCACCGCCAGCAGCGTGCCGGCACCGTCGGCGCTGTTGCACACCCTGTGGCTGGCGATTCCGGTGATGGTGTTCTCGTTCAACCACTCGCCAATCATTTCGGCGTTCGCCGTGGACCAGAAGCGTCGCTACGGGGAGCACGCCGAGGAGCGCAGCTCGCAGATCCTGTCCCGCGCCCACTTGTTGATGGTGGTGATGGTGCTGTTCTTCGTCTTCAGCTGCGTGCTGACCCTGTCGCCGGCGCAACTGGCTGAAGCCAAGGCGCAGAACCTGTCGATCCTGTCGTACCTGGCCAACCACTTCAGCAATCCGACCATCGCCTTCGCGGCGCCGTTGATTGCCTTCGTGGCCATTTCCAAGTCGTTCCTGGGGCACTACATCGGCGCCAGCGAAGGCCTCAAGGGCCTGATCGTCAAGAGCGGCAAGCGTCCGTCCGCCAAGACCCTGGACCGCATGACTGCCGCGTTCATGCTGGTGGTGTGCTGGATCGTTGCCACGCTGAACCCGAGCATCCTCGGCATGATTGAAACCCTGGGTGGCCCGGTGATCGCGGCGATCCTGTTCCTGATGCCGATGTACGCCATCCGCAAGGTACCGGCGATGGCACGCTATCGCGGTCAGGCGTCCAACGTCTTCGTGACGGCGGTGGGTCTGGTGGCGATTACCGCGTTGATCTATTCCTTGAGCGCGTGATCGACCGGCCTGCTCGCGCAGTGCCGGATTGACAGCTACAGTGGCCGCTGCACGTATACGTGCAGCGGCTTTTTTTCGCCTGGAGACACCGGATTGTCGAGCGCCTCACCGCCAAACCCCGTTGAGCAACCCAACCGCTGGCAGGACCTGCTGGCAGGTTTGTCGATTGCAGGGCTGCTGCTACCTGAAGCGGTCGCCTATTCAAGCATCGCCGCGCTGGCGCCCCAGGCCGGGGTGATCGCCTTGTTCGCCGGGTTGCTGTGTTATGGCCTGTTCGGCACCAGCCGTTTTGCCATTGTCTCGGCCACTTCATCGTCAGCCGCCGTGTTGGCCGCTGCCACCGCGACCCTGGCCAATGGCGATCCGCAATTGCGCTCGACGCTGGCCATCGGCCTGGTACTGATGACCGGGGCGTTTTTCCTGCTGGCCGGGTTGTTCAAGCTCGGAAGCGTGACATCGTTCATTGCCAAACCGGTGCTGCGCGGTTTTGCCTTTGGCTTGGCGCTGACCATTATTTTGAAGCAAGTAGCCAGCGTGGTCGGCGTGCATTTGACCGAAGTCAATCTGGTGCGGTTTCTGCCGCAGTTGCTGGAACAGTTGCCGCAATGGAACTGGGTGGCGGCGGGTGTCGGCGCCGTGGCATTGGCCTTGTTATGGCTGTTCGCGCGTTTTCGGCGCCTGCCGGGCGGTTTGTTGGTGGTGGTGATCGGCATTGCGGCCGGACAGTGGCTGAACCTGCCGTCCTATGACGTAAAGCTGATTGGTGTGATCGACCTCGGTCTGGAGGTGCCGAAGTTGCCGGTGCTGCCGTTCACTGACTGGCTGCGTCTGGGTGAGCTGGCGTTCGCCATGGTGATGATTTTGTATGCGGAGTCCTACGGCTCGATCAGTGCCTATGCGCTCAAGCACGGTGACCACGTCACATCGAACCGCGACCTGCTGGCGCTGGGTGCTTCCAACCTGATGTCCGGCCTGTTTCATGGCATGCCGGCGGGAGCGGGGTATTCGGCAACGTCGGCCAATGAGGCAGCGGGCGCGACTTCACGCCTGGCCGGTGGCGTGGCGGCGCTGGTGGTGCTGCTCATCGTCTTGACCGTGCTGCCTTACATCGCCCTGACCCCGGAGCCGATCCTCGCTGCCATCGTTATCCATGCCCTGGGGCGCGGCTTGAGCCTGCAGCCGCTGGGACGGTATTTCATCTGGCGCCGTGACCGTTTGCTGGTGATCTGTGCCGTGGGCGCGGTGCTGGTGCTGGGGGTCCTGGACGGCTTGCTGGTGGCGGTGGCGATCAGTGTGTTGCTGATGCTCAAGCAACTGTCGGCGGCGGATATCCAGATTCTGGGGCGCATCGATGGCGGTCACGACTTTGTCGACCTGCAACGCCATCCAGCGGCGCAAGCCGTGCCTGGCGTGTTGATTGTGCGGCCAGGTGAAGCGTTGTTCTTTGCCAACGTCGAACGGGTTCTCGGCGCCGCCATGCGTTTGATCCGGCATTCGCAATCGCCGATCCATACGGTGATTCTCAGTCTGGAGGAGTCGCCGGATCTGGATGGCACCAGCATCGAGGCGTTGCAGGCGTTTTTTGTACGGGTGCATCAGGAAGGACGGTGCCTGATTCTGGCTCGCCTCAAGGACGACGCACAAACGGCGTTGGCTGCTTTGCCGGAAGTGAAGGCTAGCGGGGTGGTTTTGAGCGGGCTAAGTGTTGATGGTGCAGTGCAACAAGCCCTCCAGTTGAACGCATAACCCAATGTGGGAGCGGGCTTGCTCGCGAAGAGGGAGTGTCAGTCGGTATTTGTATGGACTGACACTCCCTCTTCGCGAGCAAGCCCGCTCCCACAGGATTTTTGGTGTTTGAACTGGATGCATAAAAAAACGCCGCTCATCTCACGATGGGCGGCGTTCTTCATTGCTTTGCAGCGTTAGGCTTGAACGACCGGGATGTTGGCGTTCGCAGCAGCTTCACGGAACTCGGCGATCTGGTCGAAGGACAGGTAGCGGTAGACATCGGCCGCCATGCTGTCGATCTTGCCAGCGTATTCCATGTACTCCTCGACGGTCGGCAGGCGACCCAGGATGGAAGCCACGGACGCAAGCTCAGCCGAAGCCAGGTAGACGTTCGCGCCGTCACCCAGACGGTTCGGGAAGTTACGGGTCGAAGTCGACACGACAGTCGAGTTCGGCTCTACACGTGCCTGGTTACCCATGCACAGCGAGCAACCTGGCATTTCCATGCGAGCGCCGGCCTTGCCGTAGATGCCGTAGTAGCCTTCTTCGGTCAGCTGGTGAGCGTCCATCTTGGTCGGCGGCGACAGCCACAGACGGGTTGGCAGCTGACCCTTGACCTGTTCCAGCAGTTTACCGGCAGCGCGGAAGTGACCGATGTTGGTCATGCACGAACCGATGAACACTTCGTCGATCTTCTCGCCAGCAACGCTGGAGAGCAGGCGAGCGTCGTCCGGATCGTTCGGCGCGCAGAGCACAGGCTCCTTGATGTCGGCCAGGTCGATCTCGATGACTTCGGCGTATTCAGCGTCTTTGTCCGCTTCCAGCAGCTCAGGGTTGGCCAGCCAGGCTTCCATCGCTTGAGCGCGACGTTCCAGAGTACGTGCATCGCCATAGCCTTCGCCGATCATCCAGCGCAGCAGGGTGATGTTGGACTGCAGGTATTCAGCGATCGACTCTTTGGACAGCTGGATGGTGCAACCGGCAGCCGAACGTTCAGCCGAGGCGTCAGACAGTTCGAACGCTTGTTCTACGGTCAGCTTAGGCAGACCTTCGATCTCCAGGATGCGGCCGGAGAAGGCGTTCTTCTTGCCTTTCTTCTCTACGGTCAGCAGGCCAGCCTGGATCGCGTAGTAAGGAATGGCATGAACCAGGTCACGCAGGGTGACGCCTGGCTGCAGTTCGCCTTTGAAGCGAACCAGGATCGACTCAGGCATGTCCAGCGGCATGACGCCAGTGGCTGCGGCGAACGCAACCAGACCGGAACCGGCCGGGAACGAGATGCCGATCGGGAAACGGGTGTGGGAGTCACCACCGGTACCTACGGTGTCCGGCAGCAGCATGCGGTTCAGCCACGAGTGGATGATGCCGTCGCCCGGACGCAGGGAAACGCCGCCGCGGGTCATGATGAAGTCAGGCAGGGTGTGGTGGGTGGTCACGTCGATCGGCTTTGGATAAGCCGCGGTGTGRCAGAASGACTGCATCACCAGATCGGTCGAGAAGCCCAGGCACGCCAGGTCTTTCAGTTCGTCACGGGTCATTGGACCGGTGGTGTCCTGGGAACCCACGGTGGTCATCTTCGGTTCGCAGTAGGTGCCCGGACGAACGCCGGTCACGCCGCAAGCCTTGCCGACCATTTTCTGCGCCAGGGTGAAACCCTTGGTGCTTTCAGCCGGTGCTTCAGGCTTCTTGAACAGGGTCGAAGGTGGCAGACCCAGCTCGGTGCGAGCCTTCTCGGTCAGGCCACGGCCGATGATCAGCGGAATACGGCCGCCAGCACGAACTTCGTCCAGCAGGACCGGGGTCTTCATTTCGAAGGTGGTCAGGACTTCGTCGGTGCCGTGCTTGCAGACTTTGCCAGCATGCGGGTACAGGTCGATCACGTCGCCCATGTGCATGTTGGAAACGTCGAATTCGATTGGCAGTGCGCCGGCATCTTCCATGGTGTTGTAGAAGATCGGAGCGATCTTGCTGCCGAAGCAGAAACCGCCGGCACGCTTGTTCGGTACATAAGGAACGTCGTCGCCGAAGAACCACAGTACGGAGTTGGTGGCCGATTTACGCGAAGAACCGGTACCGACCACGTCGCCGACGTAGGCGATCGGGAAGCCGGCGTTGCGCATTTCTTCGATCTGCTTCATCGGACCGGTGACGCCTTGTGCGTCCGGCACGATGCCGTCGCGAGCCATTTTCAGCATGGCCAGGGCGTGCAGCGGGATGTCCGGACGGGACCAGGCATCAGGCGCAGGGGACAGGTCGTCGGTGTTGGTTTCGCCGGTGACCTTGAACACGCGCAGGCTGATCTTGTCGGCCAGGGTCGGGCGCTTCACGAACCACTCGCCGTCAGCCCAGGAYTGCAGCACGCCTTKGGCGTGAACGTTRCCGTTCTTGGCTTTTTCGGCGACGTCGTGGAAGGCGTCGAACATCAGCAGGGTGTGCTTGAGTTCTTCGGCAGCTACTGGTGCCAGTTCGGCGTCGTCCAGCAGGTTGACCAGCGTCACGATGTTGTAGCCGCCCTGCATGGTGCCGAGCAGTTCAACAGCGCGCTTCTTGTCGATCAGAGGGGATTTGGCTTCGCCTTTGGCGATGGCAGACAGGAAGCCGGCCTTCACATAGGCAGCTTCGTCCACGCCTGGCGGAACGCGATTGGTGATCAGGTCAACGAGGAATGCTTCTTCGCCAGCCGGGGGATTTTTCAGCAGCTCGACCAGGCCTGCAGTTTGTTCGGCGTTTAGCGGCTGGGGAACGATACCCAGTGCTGCGCGCTCTTCGATATGTTTGCGGTAGGCTTCAAGCACAGTTATTACCCTCATCAGTGGTCCCAAATGGGTGTCCGGGACGCTCATCCCGAAATTGCCGTACTCATGCGCTGCATGGCGTTGTGAGCCACTTGGCCAGAATTACCGACAATTCCTTACAGAAGCTGCTTTCAAAGTTTTACGCCTGCAGAACGGGAGCTGATGAGGGTTGGCGTTGGGCTTTTCCCCGCTGGAAAAACCCCTCGCCAACACCGCTCTGAAGGAACGACTGTGCTCGTGACGCTTTGAAAACAGCTTCTAACGGACATTGGCGCCTAAAAAGGCAGGCTGATTCTACGGCAAAAAAAAATTAAAGGTAAGTCAGGTTTTATTGGACTTTGGTGGTGGCAGTCAGCAAACCCCGATTCACTCCGGGCCCTTAACTTTGAGAGGTGATCAATGGCGGACAAAGGGCTAACATGCCGGCCTGTTCTGCTTTTTCGCGTTTTGCCTACCTATGCCCAATCAGACCATCAAGACACCCTGCGTCGGCCTCTGCTCCACTGTTTACGGTGACCTGGTGTGCCGTGGCTGCAAGCGTTTCCACCACGAAGTGATCCACTGGAACGGTTACAACGAGGAAGAAAAGCGCGCGGTATGGCTGCGTCTTGAGCAGTTACTGTCGCAGGTGATGGCCGCCAAGGTGGAAATTTTCGATCCGGCACTGCTGAGAATGCAGCTGGAGCAACGCAAGATCCGCTTCGTGCCCCATCAGTCGGAATATTGCTGGGCCTACCAGTTGATCGCGCGGGGCGCGCGGGTGATCAACAACCTGGAAGCCTACGGGATGGTGTTGCTGCCGGAGTTTCGCGACTGGAACCTGCCGGAATTGCGCGATGCCATTGATCGGGAATTTTTTCTCCTCTCCGAGGCCCATTACCAGCGCTATATAGCGCCGGGGTTTCTCAAGGACGCGTTTGAAGGCTGAGTTTTAAAAGCTTCGCGAGCAAGCCCGCTCCCACAGGGGGATTTGCGTCGTTCACAAATCCTCTGTGGGAGCGAGCCTGCTCGCGATGGCGTCCGGCCAAACACCACAAGTCTCAATGCTTGTCGGCAATCTCCTCCAGATGATCCTCGATCTCCTGCGGTTTGAGCACCAGCACATCGCTCTCGACCGAATCGAGCACCACTTCCGCGGTATTGCCGATCAACGCCCCTGACAACCCGCTACGGGCCACGGTACCGATCACCGTCACTGCCGCCTGCAGTTTGTGCGCCATGAACGGAATCAGCACGTCCGCCGGGCCTTCCTCGATGTGCAGGTGCTCATCGTCGATGTCGAATTCCGCCTGGAATGACTTGCATTGCTCGCGGTAGCGCGCCTGGATGGTTTCGCTGAGTTGAAACGTCGGATCGGCCGACGACAGCATCGGCGACGGGTGGGCGCTGATCACGTGCAAACGGGCTTTGGCCAGGGTGGCGATGTCATAGCCATGATCAATGATGGTTTCGTGCAGGTGGCGGTGTTCGAGGTCGCTGTTGCCGACGTCGATAGCTGCCAGGATCACTTTGTCTCTCCATGAACCGGCGGTTTTCACCAGCAGTACCGGGGAAGGGCACTCGCGCAGCAATTTCCAGTCCTCGGGTGTCAGCAGGGCCTTTTTCAGTGCGCTGTCGGGAAAGTGTTGCTTGATCACCAGGCCACAACCTTCCGCCTGCTGCACATCGACGATGGTTTCGTGAAGGCTATGATTCCAGGCCTGCTCGGTGGTGACGGTGTAGCCGTCCGCAAGTAACGCGGCCTTGAGCACACCCAACATGCCACTGTGATCATGCTTGGGGTCGCACACCAGCAGATGCAACTGCGCCTGGGTCACGCCGGCAATCAGTTTGGCCCGTTTCAGCGCCAGGCTTTCGGAGTGTTCGGGGTCGATGACCACCAGAATGCTGCGTACGGCTTGCATGAGCGGGATCTCCTGAAAATAAAAAAGCACGGCGTTGCACAACTATAGTTGCTGACTGCGATTCGGGGGCTTGATGCATATCAACGGTTGGCGACTGGTGGTCTGCGGGCAGGCCGGTATAATCGGCGCCCTTCGTTTTGAACCTATTTGTCCGTGAGCCCCATGATCCTTCCCGAAATTCACGAGTTCCTTGGCTGCCGCACCCCCGACGGCTGGATCCAGGCTGCGCTGGCCGATCAGGAAACTCTGCTGATCGACCACAAGAACTGCGAGAAGAAGTCGGCAATGCAACTACGAATTGTGAGAATTTTCCATGCTGCCTGAAGTCCATGAATTCCTAGGGTGCCGGACCCCCGATGCATGGGTTGAAGCGGCTTTGAGTCAGCAAGACGTGATGCTGATTGACCACAAGAACTGTGAGAAGAAGTCGGCAATGCAACTACGAATTGTGAGACATGTCCATGCTGCCTGAGATCCACGATTTTCTGGGTTGCCGTACCCCCGATGCTTGGGTTGAAGCGGCCCTAAGCCAGCAGGACATCATGCTTTTGGATCACAAGAATTGTGAATTCAAAGCCGCGAGCACAGCTATGAGCATGATTGCCAAATACGGGGCATACCCTGATCTGGTCATGATGATGTCTCGGCTTGCACGAGAAGAACTGGTGCACCATGAACAAGTCTTGCGGCTGATGAGAAAGCGAAAGGTAGAATGGTATCCTCTGTCGGCGGCACGCTACGCATCGGGATTACGTGTGACAGTGCGCACTCATGAACCTGTGAAACTGGTTGATACATTGGTGGTGGGAGCATTCATCGAAGCACGTAGTTGTGAACGTTTCGAAGCGTTGGTGCCGCATTTGGACAGTGAGCTAGGTGGCTTCTACTCGGGCTTGCTGAAAAGCGAAGCACGGCACTTCCAAGGCTATCTAAAGCTTGCGTACCAGTATGGGGATGTTGCGGACGTGAACCGTGTAATCGAAAAGGTGAGGGCGGTTGAGGCAGGTTTGATTGATAGCCCAGATAGCGAATTTAGATTCCACAGCGGCATCCCAGTACTGACGTGACGTAGTTTGGAACCGAAAACTTTTGGGGCTAAAAAAAATATGGACGTTTTTTTTTGATCGGACCATGCCAATAAAGTGGTCCCATTTTGCCCCTTTAGCCCTTTCTGAGGCTATGTAGTCAGTCCCCCGGTGTCACCCCTTCGCGTAGCCCCGTCCAAGCTGGTTCGTCAACATGGAGCGATTTAACCCGTAGTGTTGATCGGTTCTCGTTTTAACCTCTTGGTCTTGGCCTCACGCATTTCAACAAGTCTATTCTCACATCACATCACATCACATCACATCACGCCAACCATCCAGAAAACCTGATTTCGGGAACCGTACCATGCCCCAAAAGGACGACGCTGCTGCCCATTACGACCTCACTCAAAAGACTATTTTTGATTTGTATGGGGTTCTTTTGGGGCAGGTAGTACAAAAGGAAGAGTATGTGGCCACCCGCTTCCGACAAGAAGCAGAAATTGCATTTCTGGAAGGTAGCGGAACCGAATTGCTTGAAGCGGCAAGTCAAACCCTCGTTCGTCAAAAAGCAAAGCTTGCGGCTACTGATCGCGGTGTGAAAGTCTGTGATCTATCAATCAACATTGTCGCCGGTACTATCCTTCAGATTGCTAAGCAGGCCATTGCGATCCGGCATGGATCGGAGCGCATGGACTGCACCACAGAAGGTAGATTGATTTCCGGTTCGTGTGTGCGGGATTTAATTTGGCTCGGCCGCAATCAGGCAATGCATTTCGAAGATACGAAGCCGGGCAGTTCTTGGGTCAAACTATTTAACACTTTGAATGGGCACAACGCGCCTATGTTTTCGCTTGCACCCCCTTTTGAGTCTCGAGCCATGGCCATACTCGACTTACTTGGATGGCTTCGGTACGAGCAATACACGTCGGATATGCGCGATTTGGGCATCCACACTGACCCTGACGCAAACATCTAGGAATTAGAGAGGATGCTCAGATGGAAGCTGTTGCCGTTTTCGCCAGACAAATACTCAGTCGCTCAAGCGACCACAAACGAGCCATGCAGGTCCTAGCGACAGCCAATATTCCAAGCCAGATGATGGCCATTCTGCGACAGGAATTGGACTCAATGGTTCGTGTCATCTACTTACTGAGTCAAGAGCCCGCAAGGCGAACAATCTTGATTGAGGCCTCCGTGAATGGGCAGCAATGGATGCAGTCCAGCGGTCGCGGTCGTGTAACAGATCGCGAGATGGTCGAGTTGGCTCAGCAACTCCAAGGTTGGGCGCGCTCTGTATACACATTTGGGTGTGCCTTCATTCACCTGTCCAATTTGCACGATTACAACGACCGAGATCCGATGCCGCAACTTCCTGCCGAAGAGCGCGAAGCCATTCTCAACCACTGTAGGCACTATCACGGCGGCCCGGTAGGCTCGGCATTTATAGACTTGCTGCCCTACTTACCGAGGGTTCTGGAAAAGGTTTCGGGCAACCTTGCGTACTACCTAGAGCAGTTGCACGATGGGGGTTTTCATAGACCCGATGAGATATAAGAAAACGACAAGGACAGTCTTATGTTGCGAGTAGTTGTATTTTTGGCTGTGGCCCTTTGGCCGGTTGCCTATGTGTATGCCGAAAGTGTTTCCCCGTGGGAATCAGGCCAAGATCTTGAAGAGTTCTACACCGACTATTGCTTGGCACCAAACCTTGAAAAGCACTTCTTCCCATCGCTTGATCCGCGACAGTTGGCAGGGCTCACTCGGCTGATCTCAGAAGTCTTGTGGGCTGACTTATCGGAGGACTTGGTGGGCCGCGAAGGTGCATCAACAAAGGTTGTTGAACGACTGCGGGCTTTGGGTCGTCCCATAGCACCGGCATTCACGTCCATGCTTCAGCAGGCTGCCAAAGAGCCCATGCGCAGCAAGTATGTGTATGCGTACAACACCCATGTGGACCAGCGCGGCTACGCCGTTGATGCCTTCGAGAAATTGGGTAAGAGCGATGCCCAGCTAGGGGCGGCAATGGTGACCGTGCTTGAGTGCCGGATCATTCGCAATGTGAAGACCATGGACCCATTTGTGGCCAGCCGGGTCGACCAGGTGAAAGCCATAAAACTCCCAAAAGTCTCAACCAGCTCGGCTAAAGCCAGTTCCGAGGGCGGCTACTCCGAACCTGATTGCAGCTGCGGCGGGGGGAATTTTTGTTATGGGCCTCGTGGCGGGCATTACTGCATTACATCGGGCGGAAATAGGGCCTATGTGAAGCATTGACAGATATCCCAGAAAGCACAAAGCCCGCCGGGGCGGGCCATTAAGAAGCCTTGCATCTAGGCTTTCATAGCCCTTTGAACGGTGCTCAGACTCACATCCAAAGCCTTCGCCACCTTGCGGAACGATGCACCTTCAGTTTGCATTGCAGACCGTATAGCAGCGTCATCTACAGTCTTTGCACGACCTTTGTACTTGCCCGCTTCTTTAGCCTTAGCTATGCCTTCCCGCTGACGTTCTTTGATCATTGCACGTTCAAACTGGGCAACGCTACCTAACAATGACAGCATCAACTCCTGCATGGGGTTGGCTTCCCCGGTGAACAGCAATTGTTCCTTGTGGAAGTGGATGCCGATCTTTCTAGTGTTCAAATCCTTCACCAGCTTTAGCAGGTCTTCCAATGACCGGGCCAGCCTGTCGATTGAATGGACGTGAACGGTGTCGCCTTCGCGGACGAACTTCAACATTTCTTGTAGCTGTGGCCGATCTGTAGTCGCACCCGACACCTTGTCTTCAAAAACGCGATCCAGTGTCACACCGTCCAACTGGCGGGCTGTGTTCTGATCAACCGATGAAACCCTGACATAACCTACATTTGCCATTTTCATTACCTTTGTATTCATTAGCTTCTAGATGTTTGGAGTTTGGCTGTGTTCATAATTAAAATCAACCCTATTGAATGCGATTTTAAGGAGCAATCCGTATTCACTCATTTGTAGTCATAGGGTGTACCCAATTGACTATGAAGAGCTTGTGCCAGCCAACGATGCAATCCCGGCATTGATGGCGTCCACGTTGAGGTCGAGAGTTTCCAGTGCGGTGACGATATTCTCGTGGGTATCCACGGAGCCTCTCGCCTTGATCCACAGGGCTACTTCTTCAAGTCCAGCAGCGATAGCGTCCTGATTGATCAGCAGTAGTTCAAGCACATCGGCAATGGTGGCGTTATTGTCTGCCATGGGGGAGTCGTCCTTGATGAGTTGAATCGGAAATCCTAGTTCAGTTCGGGACAGGATGGTCTGGATTGCTCGTTTCTGCTGGCCGAAAGGCCCGAGTGCAATGGAATTTGGCGTGAGCTCACACTAAGTGAGTTGTTTTTCTGTCTATGTCTGCACGTTTCAATAAATTTCGGTATTTACTAGTTCTTCAGTGGCTGTAACTAGTTCACTAGGTCGGCACCCTAGCGCGGCCGATAGCTTGAAAATCGTTGTAATTGTGGGTTGGTAGATGCCGCGTTCTAAAAAGCTGATGTAATTTCTCTGAAGCTCCGCTTGATGTGCCAGTTCCTCTTGGGTTAGTCCCATGTCTTTACGTTTGTTTTTCAATGCTTTCCCAAATGCAGCTTCGATTTCCACGATGTTCCCCAGGCAAAGGGAAACTTTCAGGCACTGGGTCCGAAAGGTCCTCATAGCATGCTATGAATTTTTGTCGGGTGGTGGCACTATGGAGTCAAACCGTCGCGTCTGACGATCTGCACCCAAAGGAGTAGTGATGAAACTTAGCTTTATCTCGATTTTACTTGTTTCGGCGGGTCTTATGTGTGTCACAGCCAACGCATTAGCCGGCGACAAAGAAGACATTATCAAAATAAAGTCTGACTGCGATACGTTACCAAGCCCAGATATCCCAGGGTTTGCAAGGGATGCGTATACTTCTGCGCTATATGCGTATGGGACCTTTAGCATTCTCAAGGCAAATAGCTTTAGCCCTGAGGAATTGCGTGAATACGACCCCAATCTAATTGCGATAATGCAAGAAATACACAAGCCGGCTCGATATAGCTTTATAAGAGATGATTTAGAATCAAAATCCAAAGACGCCATTTCCAATCTGATTGATATTGTCGGATCAGAAAAGAACCTTGATGAGAGCTACTTCAAACGGGCGCTGGTTTGTTTTGCAATGAACGCTTACTCTGAAAAAGGTTCGCTCGAAAATCAACACGTGATGTTTGCCTATCAACAGGAAATTGCTCAGGCCGATTATTACGCTGATCCTGCTGTTAAAGCCGCAGAACAAGCTAGGACCCAGCGTGTTGAAGCTGCTGATAAAGTTGTCGATCAACGGCCGAAGGAAGCTGAACAAGTTCGGGCCCAGCGGGCTAAGACAGTTGAACAAAGTCGTATTCAAAAGACTCTGGACGATACGAATAGAACCGCAAACTCCAAAAATAACTCAACAACGATTCAGAAAATTGCAGAGCCCAGCGACCCAAATGCCCAGTACTTGCTCGGAATGAGATATGACATGGGCGAAGGAGGTGTGCATAATCCTCAGGAGGCGATGATCTGGTTCCGAAAGTCAGCTGAACAAGGTAATGGTCGTGCCCAGTACTGGCTTGCGTCTCACTATCTGACGGGTGACGGGGTTCCAAAAGACAACAGCCAAGCATACGTTTGGTTTTCCGTTTCTGCTGCCAATGGATATTATCCAGCGACAAGTGCTCGGGATCTTTATGGTCGCAATCTGTCTGAATCTCAAAGGGCAGCAGGTCAAAAATTAGCAAAGCAGTATTTGGAGAAATACCAGCCACGACATTGAACAGTTAACTCGTGTATCAACGTATTAGACTGTTGTGAGGTTGTGATCATGAAGAAAAATTTTATGACGTTTTTGTTGTTATCGCTGGGACTAAAACTCATCAGGAACCGGGCGCCTTGTTCTGGGTGCTTGGTGCGGTTGTCCTGCCAGTGTTGCTTTGTACGGCCCGCAAATGGCAATTGAGGGGGGGTGGATTCAAGTTCTGGATGGCCAATAAGCCTGTTTTTATCTCCGTTTTGAAATGGTCGTTCGCGTCGGTGATTGTGACTGTTACGTCGCTTCTGATACTTACTAAAGCTGGGGCGATATAACCATATCTGGTGAAGCGGTAGGTATAAAGAACAGTTCTAGCAACTCCGGGTGGCAATCGGTAATTACTTGCTGATCTGCCACCTTTTTAGGTTTTAGCCTGGAATTTGAGTACCGTTTATGCGGTTCACCTGTTCCGAAATCTTTGCTTCTAACTTTACAAAGATAACTCAGATGGTAAAAAGCGGTGCTAAGTTGTTCGTGATTAAACCTATTGACTACGTGATGTCCGGACGGCCTCACAGAGCCGCCTGAGAGGTCTTTCCAGCGGCTATAAATCAATTTCCATATCTGGGTCGGGGTATTGTCGTAAAACGTCCCTATGGGGACTGTAGAGCTTACGCCAATATAACAATGATAGTGGGCATTGTTGGATTCGCCGATTTCTCTAGTCCAACCCTGTATGACATTCTTTTGGCGGCTCCAATTCGCACTTGCAAGGTCTTGCTTGACCTGTTTGAAAAAATTGGAGACAACTAGGTTGGCTGATGAAGCAGGCAAAATATCCACAACAGGCAGATGAAGATCGAACCGTAACAGTTGTACCCTTGAATGGTGTGTCAGCAACGCATTAATCTGACCAAGCATAGGTTTGAGCATGATTGTATACACACCAAGATTCTTAAATTTCCCTGTATTGATTTTTAGTCCTTGGTAGGTTGGGCTGTAGGTTACATTCTTTTTGGCTTTCTGATTCTTTGTCTTTTTCAATTTATCTTATCCGTATTGATGATTGCCTTTCTTGCTTCTATAGGCTCTATTGGATATTACTAGATAGCAATCGCCCATACGCGGGCAAAGCGCAGTTAGCATGGGCTTGAATAGATTTTAGTGCCGAAGAAACAAGGTTGGGGGTTAAACTAATATTACCACTGTTTTAGGGTGTCCTAAACAGGTTCGCCTAATGCTAATTTGATGTAATTAAAAATTATATTTGGGGAAATATATCACGGTGATTAGCACCTATGGACCGCATGCAAGGTTCGTGAAAAGGCTCGTTTTGCGCAGAGGTTTGAGTTCCATCGTTACCTATCTATCTTGCAATCTTCTGTATAAATATACAGTAAATAGGTCGTAGGATAATATTGGTTCAGTTACAAACACTGGCCTAGGCAGGACGATAATCCCTCATTTTGGGTTTGCGTGGTTATATGCGAAGGCAAGGGCGCGGAAGCACTGATCAGCTTTCAAGTGAGTCGAGAAAGTCATACATTTCACTGTGATCTGGAGATAATGGCATTTCTTTATAAGTTACAGTTCCTTCTCTTTGTGCTTGCAGCATTTTTTTGAAGGCCGTGAGTCGTTCTTTGGTAAAGATACCTTCTCTGTTTGCAATGTTATAAATGTTATCGTTTACGCGAAGACAGTACGCTTGGATTTTTCTATCGTAGTTTATGTATGTGGATTTACTCAGGTCGTTACCAATAGTGTTTGCTAGTATGTTACGATTGGCATAACATTTGATTTGATAGCCCACAGATTGAAGCAGCGCGTTTAAACGCATTGGATCATCCTCGATCAATTCATATTGATAGTCCCACGCATCTTCATAGCTGCTTGTATTGACTGTATCATTTTCAGTCAAATAAAGTTTTTCGTTTTCCAGTTTTGCTCTTTCGGAAAGGAGTAGTTTTATTTGAGTGTCAATCTCTGGTACKGGTCCATACTGTTCTAGGGAGTCCATCAAGTTTGTAATTTTTTTTGCAGTGTCATTTAACCGGCCTTCGAGAATTATGCTTTGTTTCTTGGTTTTTGAAAGTTCGATGTTCTGTAAGGCGTTCTCCATTGCGAGTGTCGCAGTGTCATGGCAAATATGCAATAATACTGGTACAGGAAAAGATGTACCGTTTTCGCATCGATCAATACCATGTATTGCTCGTGCCGAGCAGTGCATGCTATTGGGGCTCGACTTGTTGACCTTCACTTGAAAAGACGAGCCGCAGTTTCCGCATTTCACAAGCCCGGACAAAAAGTGTTTGGTTGGCGATGAAGCTGGTACGTAAGCTTCTTCAAAGCACCTTTGGACTTGATAAAACAGTTCTTGGCTGACAATTGGTGGATAGATTAAGTGTTCGCGCCAAAAGCCGATGGCGGTTTTGTTTGTTAGCCATTTCCTGACGCTGGCTGGATGGCTTTTTTCAAACGCTGAATGCATTGCTTTCAATCTTTTGAGGATTCTACGTTCCCCAAGGCCTGACAGCGCATCTTCAAAAGCTGTTTTCATTGCGGCTGCGATATCATCCTTTAACGTTCCATCGGTGTTTAGCCAAATGGGCGTTCTTCTTTTTGGGATTAGTCCTTTTCTGGCCATTTGTTCACGAATTGTATAGCTTTTTTTGATCCGACCTCCAAGATCTTTGCTATATGTGAAGGCTTGTTGTACTTTCCCTAGAAGCAACCAGATTTGACCTGCGGTAATGATTGGGCCATAAACTGTTTCATCTTGCAGTGTTACGATCCGTACGCCAGCCTCGATAATTTGATTTATTAGTGAGAACATTTTTAGTTCTGGCAGGCGCCCAATTCGGTCAATTGCTTCAACCAAAATAACGTCGCCTTCGCCAATCTCTTTAAGCTCAATAGCTTCTTGGAGTTTTCCAAATCCATGCTTCAAATGATCACCTTTAGATGCAGAACGTCCTAGATCTTCAAATGTCTTTGGATAGATTTTATACTCGGGGTTTTCACCAATCCACTTGGCTATCATTTCTTGCTGCCGTTCTAGGCTTGTGCCTGAACCTTGTTTTGCGCTGGAGAAACGCGCGTAGCCGACTGCATAGGGCATATATGCTCTAAGTCCTAGGTAAAAATATTTTTGGGCAAACTCATGCGAAGCGCTTGGGTACGTCGAGCGCAGTAGATTCATTTCGTTTGGATGTAAAATTTATACCACGGTTTTTCGTGTATCTAAACAGAATCGATATTTTTTTTAGTTGCCAATTTGATGTAATTGGTTTTCATAGTGTTATTGCTGATTATAGTGAATTCAAGGCCGCCAGCACCGCGTTGAGCCTGATCGCCAAGTACCACTCCCACGTCGATCTGATCAACATGATGTCGCGCCTGGCCCGGGAAGAGCTGGTGCACCACGAACAGGTCATGCGCCTGATGAAACGCCGCAAGATCGAACTGCGCCAGCTGTCTGCCGGGCGCTACGCGTCGGGGCTGCGCAAGGTGGTACGCAGTCACGAACCGGTGAAACTGGTGGACACATTGGTGGTAGGGGCGTTCATCGAGGCCCGCAGTTGCGAGCGTTTCGAAGCGCTGGTGCCGCATCTGGACGAAGAACTGGGCAAGTTCTATTTTGGTTTGCTCAAGAGCGAGGCCCGGCATTTCCAGGGTTACCTGAAACTGGCCTATCAATACGGTGACGCCAAGGACATCGCCCAGGTGATCGACAAGGTCCGCGCCGCCGAACAGGAACTGATCGAGTCGCCGGATGTGGAGTTCCGTTTTCACAGCGGTGTGCCTGCTGCGGCCTGAACATTCGATGGTGTTCTGGCGGACGCCTTCGCGAGCAAGCCCGCTCCCACATTCGACCGAGTTCTCAGATGGGAACACGGTCGAATGTGGGAGCGGGCTTGCTCGCGAAGGGGCCATCAGCAACACAAAAGCTAACGGCTCAAACCCAGGCGTTCATGCCATTGCGCGATGGACTCTTCGGGGTACACATCGAATTGTTTATCCCTCGGCTGTGCCCGGACCTCCACCCACGGCGCTTTCGAACCCAGCATCAGGTGCGTGTGCTCCGGCGGCACCGGCAGCGGCGTGTCGATGGCCGAGGCGAACGGGTGAATCAATTCCGGCCACTGCGGGCTGAACAGCCATAGACCCGAGCCGCAGACCGAGCAGAAATGCCGCTCGGCCGTGCTGCTGTGGGCATGTTTGTCACCTTCGTCCTTGAGCCGCGCGTGGTAGACCGCGATGTGTTTGCGCCCGCGCACCTTCAGGCTGGCAGCATCGCCACCGAGGTTGATCGCATAGCCGCCGCCACCCTGGGTCTTGCGGCAGATCGAGCAGTAGCAACGCTGGTAAGGGTAGGGGTGGGCGCTGGTCAAACTGAACGACACCGCGCCGCAATGGCAGGAACCTTCGAGTTGCATGGGAACCTCCGGCAGTCTTGAGC
Organism: Pseudomonas sp. KB_15; assembly: GCF_052114525.1. NCBI lineage: Bacteria > Pseudomonadati > Pseudomonadota > Gammaproteobacteria > Pseudomonadales > Pseudomonadaceae > Pseudomonas > Pseudomonas sp. KB_15. Next base: position 105,816 of record NZ_JBFREX010000004.1, read on the forward strand.
GTACCCGGGACAGCCTAGACTGTCGGTGCTATTGGACAGGCACCAGAATCGCGTCGCCGGTCGCCACCGGTTTCAGTTTGAGTGTTCAACACGCGCCGGGTGCGGGGGAGTGTCATCGTTGATCAGCAAGCGTGATAGGCCGTTGGATGGCTGGTGAATGGTCTGCCCTCATCGCGGGCAAGCCCGCTCCCACAGGTTTTGCGGTAATACAAAAGGTTGTGTTTACCACCGCTCACTGTGGGAGCTGGCTTGCCTGCGATGAACGATAACGCGGTCCCACTGGACGCCCGCTAAAGGCCAAGTCAGCATGAGCCCCTCGAAACCGGGACATGACCTGATGCGACGATTACCTTCCCTGGCAGCTCTGCGAACCTTCGAATGCGCCGCCCGCCACGCCCATTTCGGTCGGGCGGCGGCTGAGTTGTGTGTCACCGACAGCGCGGTCAGCCATCAGATTCGCCAACTCGAAGAGCAACTCGGTGTGTCGCTGTTCGTGCGCGAAGGCCGCCAGATTCGCCCGACCCTGGCGGCGGGGCGCCTGATGCAGAGCTTGCAGCAGGCTTTCGAACTGATTGGCGATGCCTGCGATGAACTGCGCGACCCTTCATCCCTGGCGGTGTTACGTCTGGCGGTCACCGCGGAGCTGGCACAAAAGTGGCTGATGAGTCGTCTCACGGATTTCTACGCGCGCTATCCGCACATCACCCTGCACCTGTACGAACAACCGATCGACGCCACGGCGCCGGGGGAAGACATCGACCTGGCGATCACCTACGGCACYGGCCCGGTGGACAGCACCGCGTATTTCGTCCGGCCGCTGCCGGCGTTGCAGTTCTTCCCGGTGTGCAGCCCCGGCCTGTTCAACCAGGGCACCCTGAAAACTCCGAAGGACCTGGCCCGCCATTGCCTGCTGCACGACGACCAGGACGGCAAGACCTGGACCGCGTGGCTCACCAGTCATGCCGGCGATCAGCGCCCCGACCGGCAGCTGTATTTTGCTCATGCCGGGCTGGCGCTGGAAGCTGCCGCGCAAGGGCAGGGCGTGGCCATGGGGGACAACCTGACGGCCCAGGAAGATTTGCTCAGTGGTCGGCTGGTACGGCCGTTTACGTCGAGCATGACCGCCCTGGGCCAATACGCGCTGGTGTGCGAACGGGTGCGGCTGGAGCGTCCGGCGGTGGCGCAGATGCTGGAATGGTTCAACGATCAGTTGCTCGATTGATGAGTTGAATTCAAGTATTCCGAAATAATCGTCGTTGGCGAGCCAGCCGCCAACGCCCTTAGCCTGTGGTCATTCCAATCCCTGCCGAAGAGGTTTGACCATGGCGCGTTTGCTCGACACCACTCCCAAACAGGACGGTTTCCGTCTGCCCGGCGAATTCGAAGCCAAGTCCGGTTGCTGGCTCGGCTGGCCGGAGCGCACTGACGTCTGGCGCAACGGTGCCAAGCCGGCGCAGAAAGTCTGGGTGCAGATCGTCACCGCCATTTCCATGAGCGAGCCGGTCACCGTGTGCGCCTCGGCGGCACAGTTTGCCACCGCGCGCCGGCAGTTGCCGCCGCAAGTGCGTGTGGTGGAAATGACCTGCAACGACACCTGGTTCCGCGACAGCGGCCCGTGTTTTGTGGTCAACGATCGGAGCGGCGAAGTGCGTGGCGTCGACTTCGAATTCAATGCCTACGGCGGGCTCGACGGTGGCCTCTACTACCCGTGGGACAAGGACGACCAGATCGCCAGCAAAATCCTCGAAATCGAACGCTTCGACCGCTATCGTGCGCCGTTGATCGCCGAGCTTGGCGGCATCCAGAGCGATGGCCAGGGCAGCATCCTGACCACCGAGCAGTGTTTGCTCAACCGCAACCGCAACCAGCATCTGGGCAAGGACGAAGTCACCCGCCGCCTGACCGACTACCTCGGTGCCGAGCAAGTCATCTGGTTGCCACGGGGCTGCAAGTTCGACGAAACCGACGGTCATGTCGACGACCTCGCGTGCTTCGTGCGTCCTGGCGAAGTGGTGTTGCAATGGACCGACAATCGCGATGACCCGCAGTGGGAAATCTATCAGGAGGCCTACGACATCCTGCGCAGCACCCGCGACAGTCGTGGCCGCGAGTTGATCGTGCACAAGCTGCCGCAACCGGATGTGCTGGAGTGGACGGCCGAAGAAGCCGAAGGGCTGGACCAGCAGGACAGCACCCATACCCGTCAGGCCGGGACGAAAATCTGCGCGTCGTACATCAATTACTACGCCGGCAACAGAACCATCGTGGTGCCGCTGTTTGGTGATCGTAACGACAAAGTGGCGCAGGCGACCCTGGCCGAGCTGTTCCCTGAACACAACATCGTCGGCATCGAAAACTCCCGGGAAATCCTCCTCGGCGGCGGTAACGTCGCGTGCATCACCATGCCACAGTACGCTGGCAAAGGAGTGTGAAAGTGGGCCTGCACAAACTGACTCAAGTAATACTGCTGGTGCTTGCACCCCTGTGTGTGCAGGCCGCCGATACCGCCAAACCGGTGGTCAATCTGTACATCTGGGGCGAGTACCTGGCCCCGGACACCTTGAAGAACTTCGAGGCGAAARCCGGCATCCACGTGGTGGCCGACCACTTCGACTCCCTGGAAACCGTCGAGACCAAGCTGCTGACTGGCCGCAGTGGTTACGACCTGGTGCTGACGGCGGGGCAGCATCTGTCCCGAGCCATCGAGAGTGGCGCGGTGCAGGCGATCGACAAGCAGCAACTGCCGCACTTTGCCGGCGTCGGCGAGGAGTTCCGCCAGCACATGGCGGTGTTCGATCCGGGCAACCGTTATGCCGGGATCTACGCCTGGGGCACCACCGGTGTGGGCTATCAGGAGGAGGCAGTCAAGAAGCGCCTGCCCGACGCAGCGACAGACAGTTGGGCAATGCTTTTCGATCCGGCCGTGGTCTCGAAGTTCGCCGATTGCGGGGTCAGCCTGCTCAACGATCCCAACGAAGTGTTTGCGGCGGTCATGAAGTACATGGGCCTGGACATCAACCGCCAGAACCTCGATGACCTGAAGCTGGCCGAGCAGCAACTGGCGAAGATTCGTCCGTACATTCGCTACTTCGACAACGACCTGAACATCAGCGACCTGGCCAACGGCAATACCTGCGTGGCGATGTCGTGGAACGGCAACGTGGGCATCGCGGCGGGCCAGGCAGAGGCGGCGAACAAACCGTACTCACTGAAATATCGCATTCCGAAAGAGGGCACGTTGATCTGGTTCGATGCCATGGTCATTCCCAGGGATGCGCCGCATCCGAAGGCCGGCCTGGCGTTGATGGACTACCTGATGACCGCGCAAGTGATCGCGCCGATCACCGACACCATCCATTACGCCAATGCGATTACGGCGGCGGACGACTTGATCGATCCGGCGATTCGCAATGATCCGGGGACGTACCCGACGGCCGCGGTCAGGGCTTCGCTTTACAGCAAGAATGACAATGGCAAGGCGTTCAACCGGGCTTTGATTCGGGCGTTCAGTCGGTTGAAGTCGGGGTTGTGATCAGTTTCGGGTGATGTATTGACTGGGCTGACGCCTTCGCGAGCAAGCCCGCTCCCACAAGGATCACGCGAACCTTGTGGGAGCGGGCTTGCTCGCGAAGAACGATAACGCGGTCTACCGCCCGGGCACCCGCCACAAATACCAGGAGGCCACCGTCCGATACGGGCTCCACACCGACCCGATCTCGATCATCTGCTTGCGCGTCGGCTGCACCTGAAGCCCCTTGAGCCGTCGATAACCCTCACGCACGCCAAAGTCGTCGGCCGGCAGGATATCCGGGCGCTCCAGGCTGTAGATCAGCAGCATCTCCACGGTCCAGCGCCCCACACCGCGCAACGTGATCAAACGCTCGATCAGCGCTTCATCGTCCATGGCCAGGGCCGTGGCGTAATCGGGCACCACGCCGTCCAGCGACGCCTGGGCGATGCCTTGAATGGTGGTGATCTTGCTCGCAGAGAACCCGCAACTGCGCAGTTGGTCGAAATCGGTCGCGACGATCTGTTCAGGCCGGGGAAACGAACCCGAACCGAACAGCGCCAGCAGCCGGCCGACAATCGCATCGCCGGCCTTGGCGTGCAGTTGCTGATAGGCAATCGCCCGTACCAGCGACTCATACGGATCACGCGCCGCATGTGGCTGGTGCAGGCACGGGCCGATGGCGTCGATGTGGCGGCGCCAGTCGTCATCGATGGCGGCCAGGAACTCACTGGCCGCCAGATAGCCGTCGGACATGGGCTCAGGCTTTCCCGGACGGATTCAACAGGGCGTTCACTTCGCCATAGGTGAAGGCCTTCAGGTTGTGGGTGTCGAGCTTGCCGGTTTGCAGAAAGCTTTGGGCAATGCCGGCCATGGCGCCGTAGAGGAATTCGGCGATGCCCGAACCGGCGGTCAGGCGGCGTACGCCGAGCGCTTCAAGCGCCTCGGGCGACGGCAGGCCCGGGAACCCCAGCACATTCAGCGGCAGCGAGGTGCCCTGGCACAGCGCCTTGATCTCGTACTCGGCGGTTACGCCCGCCGCAAACAGGCCATTGGCACCAGCCGCCTGATACAGCGCAGCGCGCCTGAGGGTTTCCGCGACGCGATCTTCGGCAGGCACCAGGCCCCGCAGGTACACATCGGTGCGCGCATTGATAAACAGGTTCACGTTGCGGCGATCGGCCACCTGGCGGGCGGTTTCAATCTTGCGTACCAGCAGCTCCGGCGGCGAGGAGCCGTCCTCGATATTGATCCCGACAGCGCCTGCGGCGATCACGGCGTCAACTACCTGTGCCACCCGCTCCAGATCGTCGGAGTAACCGGCCTCGATGTCCACGGTCAGCGGCACCGAAATGACCCGGGCAATCGACTCGACCGTCGAGACCAGGCGCTCAAGGGGCAGGGTGTTGCCATCGGGGTAACCATGCATCCAGGCCACCGCCGCGCTGCTGGTGGCCACGGCCTTGTTGCCCAGTTGCTCCACCAGTCGCGCCCCGGCGGCATCGGCGACGTTGGTGAGAATCAGCAAGCCATCGTGATGCAGTTGGTGCAGTTGATTGTCGAGCCTGTCCATCGAGTTTCCTTCCTTATGAAAAACCTGTGGGGGATCAGAACGCCAATTGCTCAGTGAGCTGCACCTCTGCGTTTTCCAGCCTGAGCAGAAACGCCTTGCGCGGCTGGCCTCCAGCGTAGCCGGTCAACGAGCCGTCGGCACCGATCACCCGGTGGCACGGCACGACAATCGATAAGCGGTTATGCCCGTTGGCCAGGCCCACCGCCCGGCTGGCACCGGGCTTGCCCAGAATCGCCGCGATGGTGCCGTAGGTGGTGGTCCGGCCGTAGGGGATTTTCGCCAGTTCGGCCCAGACCTGACGGGAGAACTCGCTACCGGGCATGTGCAGGGCCACGCTGAACTCAGTGAGCGTGCCGGCAAAATACGCGGACAATTGCTCTTCGATCTGCTGCAAATGCGCGTTGTGCCCCGGCGCCACGGCATAACCAAAACGGTTTTGCAGCGCTTCGACCGCCGGATTCAGCGATGGCTGATCGAGAAACTCCAGCAGTACCAGCCCACGCCGTTCGGCCATGGCGATCATCGGCCCCAGCGGCGTGGTCAGGCGCGTGAACAACAACGGCTCGCTGTTGGCCGCGCGGCCCGGTGTGATGTGAAACGACTTCTGAAAGGCATCGCGAAAACCGCTCAGGGACTCGTAGCCGGAGTCGAATGCGGCGGCGTCGATGGAGTCGCCCTGCTTGATCCCGCCCAAGGCCATGCCCAGGCGCCGGGCGCGCAGCCACGCGTGGAAGGTCATGCCGAAATGCTGCTTGAACCAGCGACGCAGTTTCAGTGGCTCGATGCCTTCGGCCAGTAGCTGGGCGTCGGTCCAGCGCTGCTCAGGGTCGGCGTCTACCGACTTGAACAGTTTCTGCACCCAGTCCGGTGCGCTGGCGGCGGTGTCCAGCGGTTTGCAGCGCAGGCAGGCGCGATAGCCCGCCGCCAGGCATTGTTCGGCGTTGGCAAAGAACTCGACATTTTCCGGCTTCGGGCTGCGGGCGGTGCAACCGGGACGGCAGAAAATGCCCGTGGTCTTGACCGCCGTGAAAAACACCCCCTCGTAGGAGGTGTCTCGCTCGAGCATGGCGCGGACCATCTCGGCACGGGGCGGAAGCAGCGTTTTTTGTAGGTTCATGGGCGCAGCATAGATCGCGGCATGGGCGACCTCCACCGGAAAATCGACAGCGAATTCCGCTCCTTTGAACACTGCGGACCAATGTGGGAGCGAGCTTGCTCGCGATGGCGGTGTATCAGGTAGCATCAATGTTGAATGTGAGGCAGCTATCGTCGGAACGCCGCCCGGACCAAGCCCGCTCCCACATTAAGCAAGTGCAAATCCCTCAGGCGCGGCGCGCCATCAGCAACACCGAAGCCGCCGCCGACAGCAACCCGGCGCAGCAGCGATTGAATATCCGCTTGCCCGACGGCCTGGCGAACCAGCGACGCATGTGCAAACCCATGTAGGCATAGGCACCAATCGCGATCCACTCCAGCACCAGAAACAACGCCCCCAACACCACGAACTGTGGCGCAATGGCGTGGGTCGAGTCGACGAATTGCGGCAGGAACGCGGTGAAAATCAGAATCGCCTTGGGGTTGCCGGCCGCTACCAGGAATTCCTGCCGGGCCAGTGCCAGCGTGCCCACGGGCGCTGTGCTGACCAGGTTTTCGACGCCGGGATCGGCGCGCCACAATTGCCAGGCGAGGTAGAACAGGTAGGCCGCGCCGAGGATCTTGATGGCGTAGAACAGCAGCTCAGAGGTTTGCAGCACCACCGCCAGCCCCGCCGAGGCGAGGGCAATCATCCCGGCGAACGCCAGCAACCGGCCGATACCGGCCACGCACGCGGTGCGGTAGCCATAGCGGGTCGAATTGCTGACCGACAGCAGGTTGTTGGGGCCGGGAGCCATGTTGAGGGCGAAGCAGGCCGGCARAAACAGGGTGAGGGTGGCGAGGTCCATGGTGGGCTCCTGAAGCAAGAGCGCTATTTTTATCACAGCTCACCGGTGGCCAGACCCATACAGTCATGGGTCTAAACCACCGTACCAGGGATTATTTGGCGAACTTTCTCGCCCCGGCGACGCAGAGGATCACGGCAACGGTGACACCCAGCATGCCGACACTGACATGTTCATGCAGCAGGGTGGCGGCCAGGGTCAGCCCGAAAAACGGCTGAAGCAGCTGCAATTGCCCAACGGCGGCGATGCCCCCTTGGGCCAGCCCGCGATACCAGAACACGAAACCGATCAGCATGCTGAACAGCGAGACGTAGGCCAGGCTGAACCAGGCCGGCGTGCTGATGCCGGTGAACGAAGCCGGCATGCGCATCCAGCTGAGCACCGCCACGACCGGCAGCGACAGCACCAGCGCCCAGCTGATCACCTGCCAGCCACCGAGCGTGCGCGACAGTTTCGCGCCTTCGGCATAACCCAGGCCGCAGGCGAGGATGGCCAGCAGCATCAGAATGTCGCCTTGGGGGGAAGCGGTCAGCCCTTGCGACAGGGCAAACCCGACCACCAGCAGACTGCCCAGCACCGAGAAAATCCAGAACGCCGCCCGTGGCCGCTCGCCGCCGCGCAGGACGCCGAACACCGCAGTCGCCAGGGGCAACAGGCCGACGAAGACGATGGAGTGCGCGGACGTCACGTATTGCAGCGCCAGCGCGGTCAACAGGGGGAACCCGATAACCACGCCCAGGGCCACGATGGTCAGCGGTATCAGTTGCTGGCGCGCCGGACGTTTTTCCTTGAATAACCCCAGCAGGCACAGCGCCAGGACCGCCGCGATGGTGGCGCGCGCGACCGTCAGGAACACCGGGTCGAACTCCAGCACCGCCACCCGTGTTGCCGGCAGCGAGCCGCTGAAAATCACCACGCCGATCAGGCCATTGATCCAGCCGCTGGTGCTGTTTTCCAGTGTCCGGGTTTGCAGGTTCGAAGTCCGTTCCATTTGGCTCACGCTCATTGTCTGATTGCACGAAACTCATCGTATGAGCGACTATCGATACAATCAAAAAATTGTCATGGATACATCTCGACATGCCTCGATCCCGCTACAAGACGCTGGTGGATGCCTTTGCCGCGGACATCCGTTCCGGGCGTTTGCCGCCTGGCACGCGCCTGCCGACTCATCGCCAACTGGCCACAGAGCACGGGTTGGCACTGGTCACCGCCAGCCGGGTGTATGCCGAGCTGGAGGGCATGGGCCTGGTCAGCGGCGAAACCGGACGCGGGACCTTTGTCAGGGAAACCTCGCTGCCGCCGGGGCAGGGCATCTCGCAGCACGTGGTGGCGGCGGGGATGCTTGACCTGAACTTCAACTACCCGTCATTGCCCGGTCAGGCCGACCTGCTGCGCACTGCCTTGCGTCAACTGGCGTTGTCCGGAGATCTGGAGGCGCTCCTGCGCTATCAGCCCCACGCGGGGCGCTTGCATGAGCGGGCCTCGGTCGCGCGCCATCTGCTCGAGCGCGGGCTGAACGTGGCGGCCGGGCAGGTGTTGATCGTCAGCGGCGCCCAGCATGGCCTGGCGGTGACGATGATGACGCTGCTCAAGCCCGGCGATGTGATTGCCGCTGATGCGCTGACCTATCCCGGTTTCAAGACGCTGGCCGAAACCCTGCATCTGGAAATCTTGCCCATTCCGGTCACGGATACCGGGCCTGATCTGACCGCCCTGGCAAAACTCTGCCGCAGCCGATCGGTGCGGGCCGTTTATTCGATGCCAACCTTGCATAACCCACTTGGCTGGGTGATGGACGCCGATCAGCGCGAGCAACTGGTGGCGATAGCACGCCAGCATGACCTGACGATCATCGAGGACGCCGCCTATGCGTTCCTGGCCGAAAACGTACCGCCACCGTTGGCCGAGCTGGCGCCGGAGAGGACGGTGTACGTGTCCGGTCTGTCGAAGAATGTCGCTACCGGGTTGCGCGTCGGTTTCATCGCCGCACCCGCGCAATGGATCGCCGCCTTCGAGCGCACCATCATGGCGACCACCTGGAACACCCCCGGCGTGATGACCGCCATCGCCACGGCCTGGCTCGACGACGGCACCGTCATCCAGCTGGAGTCGCAAAAACGTGCGGACGCCCAGGCCAGGCAAGCCCTGGCCCGCGAAGTACTGGCGGGGCTCAGGACCATCAGTCACCCGAATTCCTACTTCATCTGGTTGCCGTTGGCGGAAGACGCCCGGGCCGACCAGATCGCCATGGCACTGATGCGCGAGCAGGTGTCGGTGTCGCCGGCCGAGCCCTTTGCAATTTCCGCCCATGTGCCGCACGCGATACGCCTGGCGTTGGGCTCGGTGGACATGGACTCACTGCGCATTGCGTTGACCAAAGTGAAAAGTGTCGTGGGTTACTACTCATAGCGATGCAGGGCAGTTTTATTCAATACGCGAGCCGCTCGGCTCTTTACCTTGAGGGCCTTGTTCAACTCGATGGAAGAAGGTGTGCAATGAGTCTGATGATGTCCATGGCGGCGTTTGCGCTGGTCGCTTCCATCACGCCGGGGCCGGTCAACATTGTGGCGTTGAGCTCCGGCGCGCGGTTCGGCTTCAGGGCCAGCCAGCGTCACGTGGCCGGGGCCACGCTGGGGTTTGTCTTGCTGTTGGTTCTGATGGGGTTGGGCCTGCATGAGCTGTTGCAACAGTGGCCGGTGCTGACGCAGGGGGTGCAATGGGCGGGCGTAGCCTTTCTGTTGTACATGGCCTTCAAGCTGGCAGCCGACAATGGGCAGGTGCAAGCCAGCGAATCGGCGCAAGCCCCGTCGATGCTGTATGGCGCCATCATGCAATGGCTCAACCCCAAGGCCTGGCTGGCCTGCGTGGCCGGCATGGGCGCGTTTGTCGCCGATGGCGAGGCGCGCCTGGTCTGGCAATTCGCCGCGATTTATCTGGTGATCTGCTATGCGTCGGTCGGTTGCTGGGCTTATGCCGGGACGTTTCTGCGTGGTTTCCTGAACAACCCGGCCGGCATGCGCCTGTTCAATCGCGTCATGGCGTTGCTGCTGGTGGTGAGCGCGGTGTACCTGTTGTTGCCGTAACTGCAATCACAGCAGGTTTTGTGGCGAGAGAGCATTCTGTGGCGAGGGGCTTGCCCCCGTTGGGCTGCGAAGCGGCCCCCGGCGTTCTTTCAGACATACACTGCATGCAGGATTTACGACGGCTGCGCCGCCGAACGGGGCGGTGCGGCGGTCCGACAAGCCCCCTCGCCACAGGGGAGAGTCAGATTCAAGAGCATCTTTGCCAGGAGGTATTGTGTTGCCTCACCCCCGATACTGCCCCGGCGTCGCCGCCAAATGCTGTTTGAATGCCCGTTGAAAATGCGCCTGATCGGCGAACCCCGCTTCCAGTGCCACGTCCGCAATCAGCTTGCCGCTGCGCAATTGATCCTGGGCGAACTGGATGCGCCGGTTCACCAGGAACGCGTGGGGCGTCATGCCGTAATGCTGTTTGAAGGCGCGGATCAGGTAGGACGGCGACAGTTGCGCCGCCTCGCATATGTCTTCGAGCTTGAGGGTTTGCGTGCAGTGGTCGCGGATGTAATCGGCAGCACGCTCCAGCTTGAAGTTGGGTTCGCGCAGCGGCTGATCGACCGGGTTGAGTCGTAGCTGAACCTCGGTAAAGAACTCCACGGCCACGCTGTGTTTGCGCAGCACGTCTTGCTGTGGATCGACCAGTACCTCAAACAAGCCCGCGAGGCCGGCAAACAGCTGGGCGTCCCGGGTGTGGGTCAGCGAAAAGCGGCGAAAGGCCGCGTCATCGCTGAACCCGAGCTGATGCTGCAAATCGGTCAGCCACGGCGTGTCGACGTACAGCATCAGGTACGACCAGGGTTGGTCTTCGATCGGGTTGCAGGCGTGGACATCGCCGGGGTTCATCAGCACGACCGTGCCGACGCTGACCTCGAATGCTGACTGCTCATGGAGATAGGTGCTGCGCCCGGCGGTGATCGCCCCGATGGAAAAGTGCTCGTGGGCGTGCCGGGTGTAGCAGACTTCGCGCCCGTCGGCGATGGAGCGGGCTTCGATGAAGGGCAGGGCATCATCGCGCCAGAAGCGCGGGGCCTTGTCGGCGTTTTTGGCAACGGCGTGCTTCATGCTCACTCCTCGGCAGGTCAGCGTCCGAGTGTATTAGCTCTCGCCGTCAAACGCGCGCTGCAACGTCGCAATATCGAGTTTTTTCATCTGCATCATCGCCTGCATGGCCCGTTGGGATTTTTTCGTGTCGGGGTCTTTGATCATGTCCATCATTGCGACGGGGACGATCTGCCACGACAGCCCGAACTTGTCCTTGAGCCAACCGCATTGCTGGGCCTCGGGCGCACCACCGGCCGACAGGTTGCCCCAGTAATGGTCGACTTCTTCCTGGGACAGACAATTGACCTGAAATGAAACCGCTTCACTGAACTTGAACATCGGCCCGCCGTTGAGGCCGGTGAAACTCTGCCCGTCAAGCTCGAAGCTGACGGTCATGACCGAACCTTCAGGCCGGCCGTGGAACTCGAAACCGGCGTGGCCGTAATAGGTGAGGGCAGTGATTTTCGAATGGTCGAAGATCGAGCAATAGAATTTCGCCGCCGCTTCGGCCTGATCGTCGAACCACAGGCAGGGCGTGAGTTTTTGTACGCGTTGCATGGTGCCAACTCCTCTGCAGATTGCGCATGTTCCGGACTTTCAGCGTAGTCAGCCTCTGGTCGTCTGGCCGTACCGTAGATCGACAAATTTGCCCCAGTGTTGCGTAAACGTAGTCAAAAAGACTATCTGTGTGGTGAGGCCGAGGTGCTGGCGAGCGATTCCATGGCCGCCCTTAGAGGCGGCTTTTTCATGACCGGTGGTCGATGCACCACGGCCTGCCGGCAAATCTGCGCTTAGCTGAAGGGATAGCCCGAGGCGCGCGCAGGCTTTACAAGGCCGCAGCGACGCCCCTTCAGGTCACCGTGAGTCTGAGGAACTGCACCATGCTGACCCTGAACATCAATGGCCAGGATCAGGAGCTGGATGTCCCCGCCGACATGCCGCTGCTCTGGGTCTTGCGCGATGTCGCCCACCTCACCGGCACCAAATTCGGCTGTGGCATAGCCCAATGCGGGGCCTGCACCGTGCATGTCGACGGCGCTCCGCGGCGCGCCTGTATCACGCCGGCCACGGCCGTGGCCCAAGGGCAGAAAATTCTCACCATCGAAGGCCTGTCTGCGGACGGTTCGCACCCGGTTCAACAGGCCTGGGCGGAACTTGACGTGGTCCAGTGTGGCTACTGCCAGTCCGGGCAGATCATGTCGGCGGCGGCATTGCTGGCGAAAATTCCGAAACCGACCGACAGCGACATCGATCAGGCACTGTCCGGCAACATCTGCCGTTGCGGCACGTACCCGCGGATTCGCGCAGCGGTCAAACGCGCCGCCGAGCTGGGTTGAGGCCGGGTTGAAGGGAGCTTGTGCCATGAACAGCATCAATGCGTTATCGCGCCGTGGCTTTCTCAAGGGCAGTGCCGTGCTGGGCGGTGGGCTGGTGGTCGCGTTTGTCATGCCCGGTGCCCACCGTTTCGCCATGGGCGCGGAGAACCAGGGCAACGTGTTTGCGCCAAACGCCTTCCTGCGCATTGGCAACGACAACAGCGTCACCGTGCTGCTCGGGCACTCGGAAATGGGCCAGGGCATCTGGACCGGCCTGACCATGTTGATCGCCGAAGAACTGGACGCCGACTGGTCGAAGATCCGCGTCGAGCATTCCCCTGCATCGGCCGCCGATTACGGCATGGCCGGGTTTGGCGGGATGCAGATCACCGGTGGTTCGACCTCGACCTGGATGGAGTTCGACCGCTATCGCCTGGCTGGCGCGGCGGCGCGCTTGATGTTGATCGAAGCGGCGGCCAAACGTTTCAACGTTGCGCCATCCGAGGTTCATACAGAGTCGGGGGTGGTCATTGCCGGTGAGCACCGTGCCACCTATGGCGAGCTGGCGGATGACGCGGGGCAATTGCCACGGCCGGACCCGGCCTCGATCAAACTCAAGGACGCGAATGACTGGCGGCTGATCGGCAAGCCCACCAGGCGCCTGGACACCCCGGAGAAAATCACCGGCCGGGCCAGGTTCGGTATGGACGTGCAGTTCGACGGCCTGATGACCGCCATGGTCGCCCGTTCACCCACCTTCGGTGGCAGCGTCAAATCCTTTGAAGGCGCCGAGGCATTGGCGATTCCGGGCGTGCATAAAGTGGTGCAAGTGCCGACGGGTATCGCGGTGATTGCCGATCATTACTGGGCGGCGAAGCTGGGGCGCGATGCGCTGAAAATCGAGTGGAACCCGGGGCCGAACGCCGGGCTCGACAGCCAGGCGCTACTGGAAACCTTCCGCAAACTCGCCACCACCCCCGGCCTGAACGCCGGTCAGGCGGGCGATACCCAGGCTGCGCTGGCGAAAGCGGCAAAGACCATCGACGCCGAATACAGCGTGCCTTATCTGGCCCACGCGCCGATGGAACCGCTGAACTGTACGGTGAGCATTACCAAGGACAAGTGCGAAATCTGGACCGGCACCCAGTTCCAGACCCTGGACCAAATGGTCGCCGGGACAATCACCGGGCTCAAGCCGGAACAGGTCGAGATCCATACCGAGTTTCTCGGTGGCGGCTTCGGGCGACGGGCCAATCCGACGTCGGATTTCGTCAGCGAAGCGGTGTATGTTGCCAAGGCGGCAGGTGCACCGGTAAAAACCGTGTGGGCGCGGGAGGATGACATCCGTGGCGGCTATTACCGCTCGGCGTTCCTGCACCATGCGCGTATCGGTCTGGGCGCCGACGGCCTGCCGCTGGCCTGGAAGCATGTGATGGTCGGACAGTCGATCATGGCCGGGACCTCGCTTGAAGCGACCATGGTCAAGGACGGGATCGACAAGACCTCGGTCGAAGGCGTGGCCGATAGCCCCTACATCGAAGGAATGGCCAATCACCAGATCGAACTGCACTCACCGAAAACCGGCATCAGTGTGTTGTGGCTGCGTTCGGTGGGGCACACCCACACCGCGTTTGTCATGGAGTCGCTGATCGATGAGCTGGCCACGGCGGCCGGCAAGGATCCAGTGGATTATCGACGCACCTTGCTCAAGGACCATCCGCGCCACCTCGGTGTGCTGAACCTCGCGGTGGAGAAGGCCAACTGGAAGGCGACTCTGCCGGATGGCCATGCGCTGGGTGTGGCGGTGCATGAGTCGTTTGGCAGCTATGTGGCTCAGGTGGCCGAGGTGTCCCAGGACAACCTCGCCATCCGTGTGCACCGAGTGGTGTGCGCGGTGGACTGCGGCATTGCGGTCAACCCACAGAGCATCGCGGCGCAGATGGAATCGTGCATCACCTTTGGCCTCGGCTTCGCCTTGCACAGCAAACTGACGCTCAAGGACGGGCAGGTGGTGCAGTCCAACTATCACGACTATCAGGTGCTGCGGCTCAACGAAATGCCAGTGGTCGAAGTGCATATCGTGCCCAGCAGCGACAAACCCGGCGGTATCGGCGAAGCCGGTGTGCCACCCACGGCGCCGGCGGTGGCCAATGCGGTGTTTGCCCTGACCGGACAGCGCCTGCGCGAGCTGCCGTTGCAGTTGTCGGGGGTGTGAGATGAAACGACATCATTGGTTGCTTGGGGCGGTGATCCTGGTCTGTCTCATAGCCTACGCATCGCACGTGTTTGCCGATGACCGCGAGGCCTTGCAGGCGTTCGACACCGTGCAGAAAGTCTTCCAGAGCCCCCGTTGCCAGAACTGCCACATTCCCGGTGATTCGCCGCTGCAATTCGATGCCGGGGTGCCTCACGCCATGAATGTCGTGCGTGGCATGGACGGCAAGGGTTCGGCCGGGTTGCCCTGTGCAACGTGCCATGCGCAAAGCAATCCGCCGGCCAGTTACGGTCCGCATGCGCCACCCGGGGCGCCGCACTGGAGCCTGCCGCCGGCCGCGCAGCGGATGGCCTGGATCGGCCTGCCAGCCGATCGGCTATGCGCGATGATCAAGGATCGCTCCAGCAACGGAGATCGGGATTTCGCGGCGCTGGTCAAGCACGTCAGCGAAGACAAACTGGTGCTGTGGGGCTGGAATCCGGGCGGCAATCGCGCGCCGGTGCCGGTGCCGCACGATATCTTCGTCACCMGGTTCAAGCGCTGGGCCGATGCGGGAGGGCCGTGCCCGGTGGYGGGTAGCTGACCAGCGGCACGTTAACAGGGAGTCAATGTGGGTATGGGCGACTCTAACGTGCATACCTGCCAAGGGAGTGAACGATGTTGATCTCAGGCAAAACGGACAAATCGGGCCGATCCGACAACCCGTTGCTCACGCCACAGCAAGAACGTGAACGGTTGCGTGATCTGGCTCGTCGGGCCGAGCAAGAGTTGGCGGGCGTGCAAATGGCGAGCATGGACGAGCTGACGCTGCTGTCCAATCGCCATGGCTTCACCGCACTGGCCCGGCTCGGGCTGAACGCCTGCCGGGAGGTGGGGACGCCAGCGACGTTGCTGTACTTCACCCTCGATGAATTCAAGCGCATGAACTATCTGTATGGCCGGGCCAAAGGTGACGATGCGCTGAAGACGTTCGCCGATGTCCTGCGTATCGGCTTTCGTGAAAACGATGTGGTCGGCCGACTCGAAGGCGACCGGTTCGTGGCGTTGCTGACCGGTTCCAGCGTTGTCGAGATTGCGGCGATCAAGGCACGACTCGATGAGATACTCGATGAGCGCAATGCCACAGCGCATCGCTGTTATGACATTCGGTTCAGTGTTGTCCAGATTGAATATGACCCGGTTGTTCATGGCTCGATCGAGGAACTGCTGGGGGAGGCCGAAAGTGTGATGAGCCGCTAGGACTGTGTTGTATTGGCGGGCCTCTTCGCGGGCAAGCCCGCTCCCACAATGTCCGGCGTTGTTCTCAAATGACCGGATGACCTCAAGACCCTGTGGGAGCGGGCTTGCCCGCGATGACGTCCAGTCAGACAACACCTATTTGGCAAACAACTGCCCGATATCCTTGAACGCCTTGAACTCCAGCGCATTACCGCAAGGATCAAACAGAAACATCGTTGCCTGTTCACCCACCAGCCCCTGAAAACGGATTCCCGGTTCGATCACGAAGCGAGTTTCCAGTGACTTCAGTCGCTCGGCCAGCGCTTCCCATTCTGCCATCCCGAGCACCACGCCAAAATGCGGCACTGGCACATCGTGACCATCAACGGCATTGGTGTGCGCGGCTTCCTGCGCAGGGTTTTTCGGTGCCAGGTGGATCACCAGTTGATGGCCGAAGAAATTGAAATCCACCCAGTGATCGCTTGATCGACCTTCTTCCAGGCCAAACACCTCGCCATAAAAGTGTCGGGCGGCAGGCAAGTCGTAGACCGGAATGGCCAAGTGAAAAGGGGACAGTTGCATCGGGTGAACCTCGGTGGCGGGTGGGAGTGTGTTGAGTTTAGTCCTGTGCTTTTTGATTGAAAGACGATAATTTTTGCATCGAGCTCAAATTATTTCGATCAATCGAGGCTGATATGTTGCGAGAACTGAAGACCTTTGTGGCCGTAGCGCATCACGGCACCTTCGCCGCGGCCGGCATGCACATCGGCCTGACGCAATCGGCGGTCAGCGCGCAGATTCGCAATCTGGAGCAAGCCCTTGGCATCCGTCTTTTCGATCGTACCGGCCGCCAGGCGCTGCTCAATGCGGCGGGGCAGCGTGCATTGCCGATGGCCAGGGAAATGCTCGAAACCTTCAGCCGCATGGCCGTCAGTGACGATGTCAGTGAGTACCGCGGCAAACTGAAAATCGGCGCGGTGGCGACCGCCCAGACCGGGCTGCTGCCCCAGGCGCTGTTGCGGCTGCGCCAACAGGCTCCCTTGCTGGAGCCCAAGCTGGTGCCCGGGGTGTCACTTAACCTGCTGAGTCAGGTGGATGCCGGCGAAGTGGACCTGGCGATCCTGATCAAGCCGCCGTTTGAGTTGCCCAAGGAGTTGTTCGCGCAGGTGATTCGCCGGGAGCCGTTCGTGCTGATCGTACCGGCGGATCTGGACGGCGATGATCCGTTGCAACTGCTCGCCGGGCACCCTCATGTGCGCTACGACCGCAATTCGTTTGGCGGGCGGCTGGTGACGCGGTTTCTGCGTGAACGGCAGATCGAGGTGCAGGTGGCGCTGGAGCTGGATGAACTGGAGGCCATTGTCAAAATGGTCGAGTGCGGGTTGGGGATTTCGTTGTTGCCGCAGGCGGGGTTGTGGCTTGAGCATGGGACCGGGGTGCGAGTCATCCCCTTGGGCGAGTTGACGTTCTATCGAGAGATTGTGTTGTTGCAGCGGTACAGCCAGCGAATGCAGCCGATTCAGCAGTTGTTTGCCCAATGCCTGACACAACACTGACCCTGTGGGAGCGGGCTTGCTCGCGAATACGGTGTGTCATTCAGCATTTATATCGACTGAAACTACGCCTTCGCGAGCAAGCCCGCTCCCACATTTGATCGAGTCATGGCGGAAATCACAGGCATAAAAAACCCGCCAAAAGAGGCGGGTTTTTTGGCTGACCGAAGATTACTCTTCGAGGCTGCCCATGGCCGTGGTGTTGAAGCCACCGTCCACGTACATGATTTCACCGCTGATGCCGGACGCCAGGTCCGAGCACAGGAAGGCGCCGGCGTTGCCGACTTCTTCGATGGTGACGTTACGGCGCAGCGGAGTTTGCGCTTCGTTGGCGGCCAGCATTTTGCGGAAGTTCTTGATGCCGGAGGCGGCGAGGGTGCGGATCGGGCCAGCCGATACACAGTTGACGCGAGTACCGTCCGGGCCCAGGGAGCCGGCCAGGTAACGTACGCCGGCTTCCAGGGAAGCCTTGGCCATGCCCATCACGTTGTAGTTCGGCATGGTGCGCTCGGCGCCCAGGTACGACAGGGTCAGCAGGCTGCCGTTGCGGCCTTTCATCATTTCGCGGCCAGCCTTGGCCAGGGCCACGAAGCTGTAGGCGCTGATGTCGTGAGCGATGCGGAAACCTTCACGGGTGGTGGCTTCGGTGAAGTCGCCGTCCAGCTGGTCGCCAGGTGCGAAGCCGACGGAGTGCACGATGCAGTCCAGGCCGTCCCACTTCTTGCTCAGCTCTTCGAAGACCTTGGCGATTTCTTCATCGCTGGCCACGTCGCACGGGAAGCACAGCTCAGGGCTCGAGCCCCAGCCTTGTGCGAACTCTTCGACACGACCCTTGAGTTTGTCGTTCTGATAAGTGAAGGCAAGCTCAGCGCCCTCGCGATGCATGGCGGCAGCGATGCCGGATGCGATGGACAGCTTGCTGGCGACACCGACGATCAGTACGCGCTTACCGGCGAGAAAACCCATGTGTTGCTCCTCTTTCAGGTTATTGCGCAGTGGCCGGAGCCAAAAAAGCGGCTTCCAGCAACTGCTGTGTATACGGATGTTGGGGGGCGGCAAAAATGCTTTGCGCGTCTCCCTGTTCGACCACTTGGCCATGCTTGACCACCATCAACTGGTGGCTCAGCGCTTTCACCACAGCCAGGTCATGGCTGATAAACAGATACGTCAGGTTGTACTTGGTTTGCAGCGAACGCAAAAGCTCCACTACCTGGCGTTGTACCGTGCGGTCGAGGGCCGAAGTCGGCTCGTCCAGCAAAATCAACGCCGGTTTTAACACCAATGCCCGGGCAATGGCGATTCTCTGCCGTTGCCCGCCGGAAAATTCGTGGGGGTAGCGGTTCCGGGTTTCCGGATCCAGACCTACCTCCTTGAGTGCCGCAATGATCGCTTGTTCCTGTTCCGCCCCGGTGCCCATCTTGTGGACCCGCAGGCCTTCGCCAACGATCTCGCTCACGCACATCCGTGGGCTCAGGCTGCCGAACGGGTCCTGAAACACCACCTGCATCTCCCGCCGCAGCGGCCTGACCTGTTGCTGCGTCAGGCATTCTAGCTGCTGGTCTTCAAAGCGGATGGCACCTTTGCTGGCGATCAACCGCAAAATCGCCAAACCCAGCGTCGATTTGCCGGAACCGCTTTCACCCACAATCCCCAAGGTCTGACCCTGGGGCAGGCTGAAGTTGATGCCGTCGACCGCCTTGACGTAATCCACTGTGCGCTTGAGCAAGCCTTTCTTGATCGGAAACCAGACTTTCAAGTCCTCGACCGCCAGCAATGGCGGGCCGATCACGTTGCTTGCAGGCTTGCCGCCGGGCTCCGCTGCCAGCAGTTCCCGAGTGTACGGATGCTGCGGCGCGCGGAACAGTTCTTCGCACGATGCCTGTTCGACGATGCAACCTTGCTGCATGACACATACGCGGTGCGCAATTCTTCGCACAAGGTTCAAATCGTGGCTGATCAGCAGCAGCGCCATGCCCAAACGGGCCTGCAACTCCTTGAGTAATTCGAGGATTTTCAGCTGAACGGTCACGTCCAGTGCGGTGGTCGGCTCGTCGGCGATCAGCAGTTCCGGCTCGTTGGCCAGGGCCATGGCGATCATCACCCGCTGGCGCTGGCCGCCGGACAATTCGTGGGGCAGGGCCTTGAGGCGCTTGTGCGGATCGGGGATGCCGACCATCTCCAGCAGTTCCAGGGTGCGTTTGGTCGCGACCTTGCCGGTCAGGCCCTTGTGGATGTTCAGCACCTCATTGATTTGTTTCTCGATCGAGTGCAGTGGATTGAGCGAGGTCATCGGCTCCTGGAAGATCATCGCAATCCGGTTGCCGCGTATGTGGCGGATGGTTTTTTCTTTCAGGTCCAGCAGGTTCTGCCCCGAATACTCGATGGTGCCGGACGGGTGCCGGGCGAGCGGGTAGGGCAGCAGGCGCAGGATCGAGTGTGCGGTTACCGATTTGCCGGAACCGCTCTCGCCGACCAGGGCCAGGGTTTCGCCGCGCTTGATGTCGAAGCTGATGCCTTCGACCGCCCGCTGGCAGCGATTGCCGACGACAAAATCGACGGACAGGTCGCGCACTTCGATCAGATTATGCTGATTCATTTCACTTCCTCGGGTCGAAGGCATCGCGAGCGGACTCGCCGATGAACACCAGCAAACTCAACATCAAGGCCAGCACGGCAAAGGCGCTGATGCCCAGCCACGGCGCTTGCAGGTTGGATTTGCCCTGGGCCACCAGTTCACCCAGGGACGGGCTGCCCGCCGGCAGGCCGAAACCGAGGAAGTCCAGGGCGGTCAATGTGCCGATGGCGCCGGTGAGGATGAACGGCATGAAGGTCATGGTCGAGACCATCGCGTTGGGCAGGATATGGCGGAACATGATCGCGCCGTTCTGCATGCCCAGGGCGCGGGCGGCGCGCACGTATTCCAGGTTGCGTCCGCGCAGGAATTCGGCGCGTACCACGTCCACCAGGCTCATCCACGAGAACAGCAACATGATCCCCAGCAGCCACCAGAAGTTGGGCTGCACGAAGCTGGCGAGGATGATTAGCAGGTACAGCACCGGCAGTCCGGACCAGATCTCCAGAAACCGCTGCCCGGCCAGATCCACCCAGCCACCGTAGAAACCCTGCAAGGCGCCGGCGATCACGCCGATGATCGAGCTGAGCACGGTCAGGGTCAGGGCGAACAGTACCGAAATGCGGAAGCCGTAGATCACCCGGGCCAACACGTCGCGGCCCTGATCGTCGGTACCCAGCAGGTTGTCCGTCGAGGGCGGGGCCGGGGCCGGGACTTTCAGGTCGTAGTTGATGCTCTGGTAGCTGTAGGGGATCGGTGCCCACAGCACCCAGGCGTCCTTGGCCTTGAGCAGTTCGCGGATGTACGGACTCTTGTAATTGGCTTCCAGCGGAAATTCGCCGCCGAAGGTGGTTTCCGGGTAGCGCTTGAGCGCCGGGAAGTACCAGTTGTTGTCGTAATGCACCACCAGCGGCTTGTCGTTGGCGATCAGCTCGGCGCCGAGGCTGGCGCCGAACAGGATCAGGAACAGCCACAGCGACCACCAGCCACGTTTGTTGGCCTTGAACAGTTCGAAGCGCCGGCGATTGAGAGGGGACAGGTTCATCTCAATGCTCCCGGCTTTCGAAGTCGATGCGCGGATCGACAAAGGTGTAGGTGAGGTCGCCGATCAGTTTCACCACCAGCCCCAGCAAGGTGAAAATGAACAGCGTGCCGAACACCACCGGGTAATCGCGGTTGATCGCTGCCTCGAAACTCATCAGGCCGAGGCCGTCGAGGGAAAAGATCACCTCCACCAGCAACGAACCGGTGAAGAAAATTCCGATGAGGGCTGAGGGGAAACCGGCGATCACCAGCAACATGGCGTTGCGGAACACATGGCCGTACAGCACGCGGTGATTGGTCAGGCCCTTGGCCTTGGCGGTGATCACGTACTGTTTGTTGATTTCGTCGAGGAAGCTGTTTTTGGTCAGCAGGGTCATGGTCGCGAAGTTGCCGATCACCAGCGCGGTCACCGGCAGCGCCAGGTGCCAGAAGTAATCAAGGATCTTGCCGCCCATGCTCAGTTCGTCGAAGTTGTTCGAGGTCAGCCCGCGCAAGGGGAACCAGTCCAGGTAACTGCCGCCGGCGAACACCACGATCAACAGGATGGCGAACAGGAACGCCGGGATCGCGTAGCCGACGATGATCGCCGAACTGGTCCAGACGTCGAAGTGGCTGCCGTGCCGCTTGGCCTTGGCGATCCCCAGCGGGATCGACACCAGGTACATGATCAGCGTGCTCCACAGTCCGAGGGAGATCGAGACCGGCATCTTTTCCTTGATCAGGTCGATGACCTTGGCATCGCGGAAGAAGCTGTCGCCGAAATCCAGGGACGCATAGTTCTTGACCATGATCCACAAGCGTTCCGGCGCCGACTTGTCGAAGCCGTACATGTGTTCGATTTCCTTGATCAGCGCCGGGTCCAGGCCCTGGGCGCCGCGATAGGCCGAGCCTGCCACCGAGACTTCGGCACCGCCGCCGGCGATGCGGCTGGTGGCGCCTTCGAAGCCTTCGAGCTTGGCGATCATCTGCTCCACTGGCCCGCCCGGGGCGGCCTGGATGATCACGAAGTTGATCAGCAAGATGCCGAACAGGGTCGGAATGATCAGCAGCAGTCGCCGAAAAATATACGCCAGCATCTGATTACTCCGTGCCCGCAGGTGCGGCCTGCAGTGTGGTTTCGACTTCTATCGCCGGCTTGATGTCGGGCTTGACCCACCAGGTGGCCGTGCCGATGTCGTATTTAGGCGAGACCTTTGGATGGCCGATGTGGTTCCAGTACGCCACGCGCCAGGTCTTGATGTGCCAGTTGGGTATTACGTAATAGCCCCATTGCAGAACGCGGTCCAGTGCACGGGCGTGGGCCACCAGGCTGTTGCGCGAATCGGCGTTGATCAGTTGCTCGACCAGTTGATCGACCACTGGATCTTTCAGACCCATGGAATTGCGGCTGCCGGGTTTGTCGGCGGCGGCGGACATCCAGAATTCCCGTTGTTCGTTCCCTGGCGAGTTGGACTGCGGGAAGCTGCCGACGATCATGTCGAAGTCCCGGGAACGTACACGGTTGATGTATTGCGAGACGTCGACCCGGCGAATCACCAGATCGATGCCCAGGTCGCTCAGGTTGCGCTTGAACGGCAACAGCACCCGTTCGAATTCAGTCTGGGCCAGCAGGAACTCGATGACCACCGGTTTGCCGGTGGCGTCGACCATTTTATCATCGACGATGCGCCAGCCGGCCTCCTGCAGCAGTTGATAGGCTTGCCGTTGCTGGGCGCGGATCATGCCACTGCCGTCGGTGCCCGGGTTCTGGAACGCTTCGCTGAACACTTGTGGCGGCAGCTTGCTGCGTAACGGCTCGAGGATCGCCACCTGATCGGCATCGGGCAGGCCGGTGGCGGCCATTTCCGAGTTTTCGAAGTAACTGCGGGTGCGCACATAGGCGCCGTTGAACAGTTGCTTGTTGGTCCATTCGAAGTCCAGCAACAGCGACAACGCCTGGCGCACGCGCACATCCTGGAACACCGGGCGACGCAAATTGAACACGAACCCTTGCATGCCAGTCGGATTGCCGTTGGGAATCTGTTCCTTGACCAGCCGGCCTTCGGTAACCGCCGGAACATTGTAGGCGTTGGCCCAGTTCTTCGCGGTCATTTCCAGCCAGTAGTCGAACTGCCCGGCCTTGAGCGCTTCCAGGGCCACGGTGTTGTCGCGGTAGTAATCGGTGGTCATCACATCGAAGTTATAGAAACCCCGATTGACCGGCAGGTCCTTGCCCCAGTAATCCTTGACCCGCTCGTAACGCACCGAGCGTCCGGCCTTCACTTCACTGACCTTGTACGGGCCACTGCCCAGCGGGATTTCCAGGTTGCCCTTGTTGAAGTCGCGGTCGGCCCACCAATGCTTGGGCAGCACCGGCAACTGGCCGAGAATCAGCGGCAGCTCGCGGTTGTTGGTGTGCTTGAACTTGAACAGCACGGTCAGCGGGTCTTCGGCGACTGCTTCCGCCACGTCGTTGTAGTAGCCGCGATACATCGGCGCACCGTCCCTGGTCAGCATCTGGAAGCTGAACACCACGTCTTCGGCACGTATCGGGTGGCCGTCGTGAAAACGTGCTTCGGGGCGCAGGTAGAAGCGTACCCAACCGTTGTCCGGGGCTTTCTCGATCAGCCGGGCGATCAAGCCGTACTCGGTGAACGGCTCGTCCAGCCCTTGCTTGGCCAGGGTGTCGTAGATCATGCCGATATCGTCCGCCGGCACACCCTTGCTGATGAACGGGTTGAGGCTGTCGAAGCCGCCGAATCCGGCCTGACGGAAGATTCCGCCCTTGGGCGCGTCCGGATTGACGTAGTCGAAGTGTTTGAAGTCGGCCGGGTATTTCGGCGGCTCGTTGTACAGGGTCACGGCATGTTGCGGGGCGGCGCAGGCCAGCCCGGCGAACAGCAGGCCGCTGGCCTGCAGGAGCAGGGTGCGGATGGGTTTCATTGATCTTTCTCCGAAGATTTCAGCCACCACGCATTCAGGCCCTGGGTGTAGGGCGGCGTGCTGACGAAGGCGAGCCGGTTGCGGTACGCCAGACGGTGATAATTTAGGTACCAGTTGGGAACGATGTAGTGCTGCCACAGCAGCACACGGTCGAGGGCCTTGCCGGCGGCGACTTGCTCATCGCGGGTCCGGGCGGCCAGCAATTGTTCGAGCAAATGGTCGACCACCGGGTTGGTAATGCCGGCGTAGTTCTTGCTGCCCTTGACCCCGGCCTGGCTGGAGTGAAAGTACTGCCATTGTTCCAGGCCCGGGCTGAGCGTCTGGTTGAGGGTCATCAGAATCATGTCGAAATCGAACTGGTCGAGGCGCTGCTTGTATTGCGCGCGATCGACCGTGCGCAGCCGCGCATCGATACCGATGCTGGCAAGGGTCTCGACGTAAGGCTGGAGGATGCGTTCCAGGTTCGGGTTGACCAGCAGTAGTTCCAGTCGCAAGGGTTGCCCTGCGGCGTTTTGCAGGCGCTGGCCATTGAGTTTCCAGCCGGCTTCGGCGAGCAGGCCGAGGGCTTGGCGCAGGGTCTCCCGGGGGATGCCACGGCCGTCGGTCTGCGGCAGGCTGAACGGCTCGGTAAAGAGCCTGGCCGGCAGTTGCTCGCGATAGGGCTTGAGCAACAGCCATTCATGCCCGACCGGCAAACCGCTGGCCGAGAACTCGCTGTTGGGGTAGTAGCTCATGGCACGTTGGTAGGCGCCGCCGAACAGCGTGCGGTTGGTCCATTCAAARTTGAACATCAGCCCCAGCGCTTCACGGACCCTGGCGTCCGAGAATGTCGGACGGCGGCTGTTCATGAACAGGCCCTGAGTCTGGGTCGGGATCTGATGCGCAATTTGCGCCTTGATCACGTCACCACGGCGTATGGCGGGGAAGTCGTAGCCGGTGTCCCAGTTTTTCGCCTGATGCTCGATATAGATGTCGAACTCACCGGCCTTGAAGGCCTCGAACGCCACGTCGCTGTCGCGGTAGAACTCCACTTCCATGCGATCGAAGTTGTACTTGCCGCGATTGACCGGCAGGTCCTTGCCCCAGTAGTCCTTGACCCGTTCGAAGACGATCTGCCGTCCTGGCGTGACCGACGTGATGCGATACGGCCCGCTGCCCAGCGGCGGCTCGAAGGTGGTGGCCTTGAAGTCGCGCCCTTTCCAGTAGTGCTGCGCCAGCACCGGCATTTCGCCCAGGCGCAGGATCAGCAGCGGATTGCCGGCGCGCTTGAACACGAAACGGATGCGCTGCTGATTGAGGATGTCGACCCGCAGCACCTCCTGAAGGCTGGTGCGGTATAGCGGATGGCCTTCCTTGAGCAGCAGGCGGTAGGAGAACGCGACGTCGTAAGCGGTGATCGGCGTGCCGTCGTGGAAGCGTGCTTCGGGACGCAGGTTGAACACCACCCAACTGCGGTCCTCGTTGTATTCCACCGACTGGGCGATCAGGCCATAACTGGACGCCGGTTCATCACCGGACGGTGCGTACTGGCCAGTACCGACCATCAGCGGTTCGTTGAGCTCGTTGATGCCGTATTGCAGGAAGTTCGGTGTGGTGACGGGGCTGGTGCCCTTGAAGGTGTAAGGGTTGAGCGTGTCGAACGTGCCAAACGCCATCACCCGCAACGTACCGCCCTTGGGCGCTTGCGGGTTGACCCAGTCGAAGTGGGTAAATCGGGCCGGGTACTTGAGCGTGCCGAACTGCGCATAACCATGGCTTTCGCTGATCGTCGCGCTTGCGGTGGAGCTCAAGGCCAGGCTGATCAGGAGCAGGAGCAGGGGGCGCTTCAAATAGGGGATCCGATCCAGGCGGCTTGGGCTTTGTGGACCGTACAGTAACAGCTTGTATGGACAGGAAAAAGACGGGGATTAATGCGCAATATCGGTCGGGCCACAATCCCTGTGGGAGCGAGCTTGCTCGCGATGGCGGCGTGTCAGTCGCCATCAATGCAAACTGATACGCCGTCATCGTCGGATCGCCGCCCGGAGCAAGCTCGCTCCCACAGGTTTTTGAGCAGCCCACAAAAACTGTGAAGACATAAAAAAGCCCCTGAAGTCAGGGGCTGTTTTTTAATGCGGGTTGGAAACCGTCAACATCTGACCTGGCTTCAGTGCCTGGCCGACACGAGGATTCCAGCGTTTGAGGTGCTGCATCTCGACATTGAAACGCTTGGCCACGATGTACAGCGAGTCGCCTTGCTGGACCTTGTACGTTGTCTGCTGCTTCTTGGTGTTCGCTGCAATCACGGTGTTGACGCGCCCGGAGCTGCGTTTGCTGTTGTCCTGCATGACCAGGGTCTGGCCGGGCTTGAGGTTCTTGCCGGTCAGTTTGTTCCAGCGTTGCAGGTCCTTCACGTCAACGTCGTTGGCCTTGGCGATGGAGCCGAGGTTGTCACCCCGTTTGACCCGGTAGGAACGCTTGACGCTGGCGACCTGAGTGTCGTCGGCACCTTCGAAGACCGGTTTGAGCGATTTTTTGCTGATCAATTCTTCAGGGCGCATGGTCTGCAGGCTGCTGGTCAGCAGTTGCGCCTTGGAGGTCGGGACCAGAAGGTGCTGCGGGCCGTCGATGGTGGTGCGCTGCTTGAAGGCCGGGTTGAGCTGGAACAGTTCGTCTTCGTCGATGTTGGCGACTTCAGCGACTTTGGACAGGTCCATGCGCTGGTTGATTTCGACGACCTGGAAGTAGGGCTCGTTGGCGATCGGGTTGAGGTTCACGCCGTAGGCTTCCGGCGCCATCACCACTTGCGACAGTGCCAGCAGCTTGGGCACGTAGGCCTGGGTTTCGGAGGGTAGCGGCAGGTTCCAGTAGTCGGTCGGCAGGCCGAGACGCTCGTTGCGCTCRATGGCCCGGCTGACGGTGCCTTCGCCGGCGTTGTAGGCCGCCAGGGCCAGCAACCAGTCGCCGTTGAACATGTCGTGCAGGCGGCTCAGGTAGTCCATCGCGGCGGTGGTCGACGCGGTGATGTCGCGACGGCCATCATAGAAACGGGTTTGACGCAGGTTGAAGTAACGCCCGGTGGACGGGATGAATTGCCAAAGACCCACCGCGTCGGCCCGGGAATAGGCCATCGGGTTGTAGGCACTTTCAATCACTGGCAGCAGTGCCAGCTCCAGCGGCATGTTGCGCTCTTCAAGACGTTCGACGATGTAGTGAATGTAGAGGCTGCCACGTTCGCCGGCGTTTTCGAGGAAGGATGGATTGCTGGCGAACCACAGGCGCTGTTGCTCGATTCGCGGGTTGACACCCAGCCCGTCCTGCAACTGGAAGCCCTGGCGCATGCGCTCCCAGACGTCCTGTGGAATTTGCGGGCTGGGTTTTTCGCTGAGCCAGATCGGCTTTTGCTTGGCGCGCGCGGCGATGTTCGGCGTGTGCGCCGCATCGGTCTGCGGCGCATGGCTGGAACAGCCCGCCAGGGTGGCGGACACAGCCACCGCGATGGCTTGAGCCAAGCGGGTCAATGCGTCTGAACTGATGGCTTTGCGAATAGGTGACGACATTGGCTGGAAGTAAGTTCCGGGCAAAAATGTCGGGCGATTCTAGAAAGCACACCCAGCGCGGTCAACCTTTCAGAATTGTTGCAACCTTGAGCGATCCCTTTAGAACTTGTCCTTCCAGGCTCGAAGAGCAGCAAAAACCATATCGGGCGCCGAGTTATCGGTGCCGGTCCGTTCGTCCGCTTTTTCTTTAACGGATGTTTCACCGGCGCGCAAGAACGGGTTTGTGAGCTTTTCCAGCGCCAGTGTCGACGGCAGCGTCATGATTGCGGATTTGCGTTGTCGGGTGACTTTGGCCAGACGCTCGGCGGTGTCCGGATTGTTCGGTTCGACGGCCGCCGCAAACTTCAGATTGCCGAGGGTGTATTCGTGGGTGCAGTAGACCAGCGTGTCTTCCGGCAACGCAGCGAGGCGTGTCAGCGAGCTGTACATTTGCTGTGGCGTGCCTTCAAACAACCGTCCGCAGCCGGCGGCAAACAGTGTGTCGCCGCAGAACAGCAACCCGTGATGGTAATAGGCGATATGCCCCAGGGTGTGGCCAGGGACCGCGATGACGTCGAAGTCCCAGCCGAGCACATTGACCTTGTCGTTGTCTTTGAGCGCAACGTCCCGCGCCGGGATKTTYTCGCTGGCCGGGCCATAGACCKTTGCGTCCGTCGCTTTYTTCAGCTGTTCGACGCCGCCGACATGGTCATGATGGTGATGAGTGATCAGAATATCACTCAGTACCCAGCCCGGATTGGCCGCCAGCCAGGCTTGTACGGGGGCGGCATCACCCGGGTCGACGACCGCGCAGCGCTTGCTGCCGTGGTCTTGTAACAGCCAGATGTAGTTGTCGGTGAAGGCAGGCAGGGCAGTGATCTGTATCATCGTCGGATTCGCCAAACGGAAATCAATGGCGCATCTTAGAACTTCCTGGCGTGTTGGAGAATGCAATGACTGATAAAGCGTTCGCACAGGCTGATCCTGACTGGCTGGCGTTGATCAGCGCGGCCCGCGATTGGCTGGCCGGTCCCCTTGGGCAATTTCTGCTGGACGAAGAGCGGCGCATGCTCGAAGACGAGCTCGGGCGGTTCTTTGGTGGCTATCTGGTGCATTACGGTCCTTCGGCCCAGCCCCCTCCGTCAGCGCCGCAGGTGCAGCGCAATGTGCGCTTGGGCGCGCCATTGCCGGGGGTCGAGATCGTCTGTGAGGAGCAGGCCTGGCCGCTGAGCGAGCATGCTGCCGATGTGGTGGTGCTGCAGCATGGCCTGGATTTCTGCCTGTCGCCCCACGGATTGCTCCGTGAAGCGGCAAGTAGCGTTCGCCCCGGCGGGCATCTGCTGATCATTGGCATCAATCCCTGGAGCAGTTGGGGCCTGCGGCATGTGTTTGCCCAGGATGCGCTGCGCAAGGCGCGCTGCATTTCGCCATCACGGGTCGCGGACTGGCTGAACCTGCTGGGTTTCGCGCTGGAGAAACGCCGCTTCGGGTGCTATCGTCCGCCGCTTGCGTCACCGGCATGGCAGGCCCGCCTGGCCGGTTGGGAACGCAAGGCCGGTGACTGGCAGCTGTCGGGCGGCGGCTTCTATTTGCTGGTGGCGCGCAAGATCGTGGTGGGCTTGCGACCGGTCCGTCAGGAACGCCGCGAGCCGATGGGCAAGTTGATTCCTTTGCCGATGGCCAAGGTAAACCGTCGCAACATCGAACCGTAATACACACTTTTTATTTGCGGCCGGGCCTGTCCCGGCTTCGGGCGTCGTCGATCAGCGATCGGCGGGCCAGCGCATTTTCTGGATAGATTGGCATGAGCGATAGCGTAGAGCTGTTCACCGACGGCGCCTGCAAGGGCAACCCTGGCCCTGGCGGCTGGGGCGCACTGCTGGTGTGCAAGGGCGTTGAAAAGGAACTCTGGGGCGGCGAAGCCAATACCACCAACAACCGTATGGAGCTGATGGGCGCTATCCGTGGCCTGGAAGAGCTCAAGCGTCCCTGTGAGGTGCTGCTGGTGACCGACTCCCAGTACGTGATGAAAGGCATCAACGAGTGGATGGACAACTGGAAGAAGCGCGGCTGGAAAACCGCAGCGAAAGAGCCGGTGAAAAACGCTGACCTGTGGAAATTGCTCGACGAGCAGGTCAGCCGCCACAAGGTCACCTGGAAGTGGGTACGCGGGCACATCGGCCATCACGGCAACGAACGGGCCGACCAGTTGGCCAACCGTGGCGTGGATGAAGTGCGCGGGTACAAGCAGGGCTGATTTAGGCTCCACCGATACACCGAGTTGCAGCAATCGCGAGCAAGCTCGCTCCCACAGTGGACTGGTGACGATCACAAATTCTGTGCTCGACGCCGATCGAATGTGGGAGCGAGCTTGCTCGCGATGGGCGCAACACGGTCCACCTGAAAGACCCCGGCGGGCGTGTTAACATCGCCGCTTTTGCACGATTGACCGATTGAGAGCTGAGCACTGATGGCCACCAGATCCGTTGTACTCGACACCGAAACCACCGGCATGCCGGTGACCGACGGCCACCGGATTATCGAAATCGGTTGTGTCGAGCTGATCGGCCGACGCCTGACGGGCCGGCACTTTCACGTGTACCTGCAACCCGATCGCGAAAGTGACGAGGGCGCCATCGGCGTCCACGGCATCACCAACGAATTCCTCGTGGGCAAGCCGCGTTTTGCCGAGGTGGCCGAAGAGTTCTTCGAGTTCATCAAGGGCGCGCAGCTGATCATCCATAACGCTGCGTTCGACGTTGGCTTCATCAACAACGAATTCGCCCTGATGGGCCAGCAGGACCGCGCGGACATCACGCAGCACTGCTCGATCCTCGACACCCTGATGATGGCCCGGGAACGTCACCCGGGGCAGCGCAACAGCCTCGACGCCCTGTGCAAACGCTATGGCGTCGACAACT
Organism: Pseudomonas sp. KB_15; assembly: GCF_052114525.1. Lineage (NCBI taxonomy): Bacteria > Pseudomonadati > Pseudomonadota > Gammaproteobacteria > Pseudomonadales > Pseudomonadaceae > Pseudomonas > Pseudomonas sp. KB_15. The sequence continues at coordinate 136,237 of NZ_JBFREX010000004.1, forward strand.
CCGGCCGTGAACTGCACGGCGCCTTGCTCGACTCCGAGATTCTCGCCGACGTCTACCTGACCATGACCGGGGGGCAGACCAGTCTGTCCCTGGCCGGCAACGCCTCCGATGGCAATGGCTCGGGGGAAGGGGCGGACAACTCGGCCACCGAGATTCGCCGTTTGCCGGCGGACCGCCAGCCGACGCGCATCATCCGCGCCAGCGATGACGACCTGGCTCGCCACGCGGCGCGCCTGGAAATCATCAGCAAATCCGCTGGCGCTCCGGCGTTGTGGTTGCAGTTGGCCGAGGCTGAAGCGCAGGCGTAGATATTTCGAAAGGATCGCAGCCTCGTTTCACTCGACAGCTCCTACAGGGTTACACATTCCCTTGTAGGAGCTGTCGAGTGAAACGAGGCTGCGATCTTTTGATCTTCGAGTAGCCGCACCGCTGGCATGCATTTGATGACCCATTTCGGGGCGCGACACTCGCCACATCCGCTGCAACACTCTACCCTGAGGTGACTGGCAGGCTCTGGTCTGCCGCCTCAGGACACTGAGCCAAATGTATAAAGATTTGAAATTCCCGGTCCTGATTGTCCATCGCGACATCAAGGCCGACAGCGTCGCCGGCGACCGCGTGCGGGGGATTGCCCGGGAGCTGGAGCAGGAAGGATTCAGCGTCGTTTCGGCGGTGGACTACACCGAAGGACGACTGGTGGCGTCGACCTACCATGGCCTGTCCTGCATGTTGATAGCGTCTGAGGACGCCAGCACCCATTCCCATTTATTGCAAAACATGGCCGAACTGATCGGTCTGGCGCGAGTGCGTGCGCCGGATCTGCCGATCTTCGCCCTGGGCGAAAAAGTGACCCTGGAAAACGCGCCCGCCGACGCCATGGCCGAACTCAATCAGTTGCGTGGCATTCTTTACCTGTTTGAAGACACCGTGCCTTTTCTCGCCCGGCAGGTGGCCCGCGCCGCACGCAAATACCTCGATGGCCTGCTGCCGCCGTTTTTCAAAGCGTTGGTGCAACACACGGCGGACTCCAACTACTCCTGGCACACCCCCGGTCACGGCGGTGGCGTGGCGTATCACAAAAGTCCGGTCGGGCAGGCGTTTCACCAGTTTTTCGGGGAAAACACCCTGCGCTCGGATCTTTCGGTGTCGGTGCCGGAACTCGGTTCATTGCTCGATCACACGGGCCCCCTGGCTGAAGCCGAGGCGCGCGCGGCACGCAATTTCGGCGCCGATCACACCTTTTTCGTGATCAATGGCACGTCCACGGCCAACAAGATTGTCTGGCACTCGGTGGTCGCTCGCGATGACCTGGTGCTGGTGGATCGCAATTGCCACAAGTCGGTGCTGCACTCGATCATCATGACCGGCGCCATCCCGTTGTACTTGTGTCCGGAACGTAATGAGCTGGGGATCATCGGCCCGATTCCCCTGAGTGAGTTCAGCCGCGAATCGATCCAGGCCAAGATCGACGCCAGTCCGCTGACCAAGGGGCGTTCACCGAAGGTCAAGCTCGCGGTGGTGACCAATTCGACATATGACGGCCTCTGCTACAACGCCGAGCTGATCAGGCAGCAACTGGGCAATAGCGTCGAGGTATTGCACTTCGACGAGGCCTGGTACGCCTACGCGGCGTTTCATGAATTTTTTGCCGGGCGCTACGGCATGGGCACGTCCCGTGATGAAGACAGCCCGCTGGTGTTCACCACCCATTCCACCCACAAGTTGCTGGCGGCCTTTAGTCAGGCGTCGATGATTCACGTGCGCGATGGCGGCGCCCGACAACTGGACCGGGATCGTTTCAACGAAGCGTTCATGATGCACATCTCGACCTCGCCGCAGTACGGCATCATCGCCTCGCTGGATGTGGCTTCAGCGATGATGGAAGGACCGGCCGGGCGTTCGCTGTTGCAGGAAATGTTCGACGAAGCCCTGAGTTTTCGCCGGGCGCTGGCCAATTTGCGCCAGCACATTGCTGCCGATGACTGGTGGTTTTCGATCTGGCAACCGCCGTCGGCGGAAGGCATCGAGCGGGTCGTCACTGAAGACTGGTTGCTCCAACCCGATGCTGACTGGCACGGCTTTGGCGGCGTGACCGACGATTATGTATTGCTCGACCCGATCAAGGTCACGCTGGTGATGCCAGGGTTGACGGCTGGTGGCGCCCTCAGCGAGCGCGGGATTCCGGCGGCGGTGGTCAGCAAGTTCCTTTGGGAGCGAGGCCTGGTGGTCGAGAAGACCGGGCTGTATTCGTTCCTGGTATTGTTCTCGATGGGCATCACCAAGGGTAAGTGGAGCACGCTGCTCACTGAATTGCTGGAGTTCAAGCGCAGCTATGACGCCAACGTCAGCCTGGTCAGTTGCCTGCCTTGCGTGGCGCAAGAAAATGTCGCGCGCTATCAGGGCATGGGGCTGCGTGATCTGTGCGATCAGTTGCATGCCTGTTATCGCAGCAATGCCACCGCCAGGCACCTCAAGCGCATGTACACCGTACTGCCGGAAGTCGCGATGAAGCCGGCGGACGCCTATGATCAATTGGTGCGGGGTGAAGTCGAAGCCGTGTCGATCGATGCGCTGAACGGGCGGATCGCCGCGGTGATGCTGGTGCCGTACCCGCCCGGCATTCCATTGATCATGCCGGGTGAGCGCTTTACCGAGTCGACCCGCTCGATCATCGATTACCTGGCGTTTGCCCGCACGTTCGATAGCAGTTTTCCGGGGTTCGTTGCTGATGTGCACGGATTGCAACACGAAGATCAGGGCAGTGGACGGTGCTACACCGTCGATTGCATCAAGGAGTGAGGACCTTTCCCAGTATGCAGCCGGTTATAAATCCGAATTACCCAGGGTTGTCGGTACGGGTTGCCGATGAAGGTTTTGCCGCCTACATCTGGGGCAGTGATTTCAGTTTTGAAGTCGCGGCCTACGGTGCGGCCGAAATCGGCAAACCGGTAGCACAGTGGCCGGTCACCCCGATCACGCCCTATCGCAAGTGTTACGGCATCGACCCCGAGGAATTCATCAGCTTTCGCGATGGCGCCGACAGCGCGATTTTCATGGCGTATCTGGATGACCAGCCCGTGGGGCACCTGGTGGTCAGCACCAACTGGAACGGCTTTGCCCATATCGACGAACTGGCGGTGCACGCACCGGCCCGAGGGCATGGCGTGGCCAAGGCCCTGCTGGATGTGGCGCAATTCTGGAGCCGCAAGAAAAAGCTCCCGGGCATCATGCTCGAAACCCAGAACAACAACCTGGGGGCCTGCCGGCTCTATGAGCGCTGTGGTTACGTGATTGGCGGGATCGACCACCTGCGCTATCGCGGCATTGATCCGAACACCGCTGAAGTAGCGCTGTTCTGGTATCGACTGTTCGAAAACCCGCTGGAAAACCCGTTCAGTTCGTCAGCATCGCCACGGCTTGTTCCGTGATGATGGCCAACAAGGTCTGAACGGCTGGTGAAGGTTCGGCGTTTTTCAGGGTCAGGGCGTAGAGGCTGATCGGGACCGCTGGCGCCAGTGGGCAGGCGTCCAGTCCCGAGGCTTTGGCGCCGAGGGCGGTGAAGGGGTCGACGATGGCCAGGCCTTCGCCGGCCTCGACCATGCTGCGCATCATCTGATGCGTCTGGACCCGGGTCTGAATCACCGGGGCAGGGCGCAAACCGTGCAGTTTGTTTTCCAGCGCCGGGCTCAGCGGGTCGTGCCCTTCCAGGCCGATCATCGATTGGCCRGCCAGATCCTGCAGTGAAATGTATTTCTGTTTCGGTTGCAGCCAGCCGTGGGGCGCGAGCAACTGAAGTTTGCCCTGGGCAATCACCTGACAATCGAGGTCGGCGTGATCGGGGTCATGCAGGCTCAGGCCCAGGTCGCTTTCACGCAGCAGCAGGCTTCTGACGATGTCGCGGGTGGGCTGGCTCAGCAGTGTGCAAGGCGCGTCGGGCTGGCGTCGGCGCAGGGCGGCGATGCTGTGTGGCAATAATTGGTTAGCCAGAGGCGGGGTGCAGATGATGCGCAGCGGCGCCGCCAGGTATTGCCTGAGGCTGTTGGCCAGGCGCTGTACGGGTTCAAGCGCATCGTAGACCCGGACAATTTCCACCTGCAATTCCCGCGCTTCGCGGGTGGCCTGCAATCGTCCACGCACGCTGGCGAACAACATGAAACCCAACTGATCCTCGGCGTCGCGCAGCAAACGCTCGACTTCGGCCACCGGCAACTGCAGCCATTCGGCGGCGGTGCCCAGGTGACCGGTCTGCAGGAGCGCCTGGATCACTTCGATATGGCGTAAGCGCATGCGTGAAGTCCATGTTCAGCAGGTGGAGGAGTCAGTGGCTGAATCCTACCCCAAGTCCGCGCATATGACTTCTGCTCATAACGACGAGTTATGAAACGCTGGCGGTTTGCGGTTCGCGAGTAATGGTAATGCCGGTTTGCACCAATAGAAATTCATTGTCGTCGACCTTGTTGAGGCGGTCGCCAATGGCCAGCTTGTAGGTGGTGACAGGCCCTGAACCGTCTGCCGCCGGGGTGGAATCCTGGAACTCGTGCACCGAATAAATACGGCCTTCCGCGTCTCTTGCATGGAACTGACCGACGAGTACTGCTGCCATCTGCTTAGAACCTCTGGAGATAAATCACTCAATTTGCGGCACTGTAGACCGTACTTGGGCGAGGTAAGTTTTCCTACAGGAAAAAAATAGTCAGGGACGGCGTTTTCAGTCGCCCGCTGCCTGAATCGTCATCTATAACTACAAGCTCTCCATATCGGACAGTCGAGAAACTCCCATGAGCAACGTCTATACGATCGCCGTGCTGGTCGGCAGCTTGAGAAAGGAATCGATCAACCGCAAAGTCGCACGGGCCCTGGTAGAACTGGCTCCGGCCAATCTCAAGCTCAACATCGTCGAAATTGGCGATCTGCCGCTCTATAACGAAGACATCGATGGCGCTTCACCGCCGGCAGCCTACAGTACTTTCCGACAACAAGTGAGCTCATCCGACGCGGTGTTGTTCGTGACCCCGGAATACAACCGTTCGGTGCCGGCGCCGTTGAAAAACGCGATTGACGTGGGCTCGCGTCCGTATGGCAAAAGTGCATGGAGCGGTAAGCCGGGAGCCGTTATCAGTGCTTCGCCGGGGGCCGTCGGCGGGTTTGGTGCCAATCACAACCTGCGTCAATCCATGGTGTTTCTCAATGTGCCGATGATGCAGCAACCGGAGGCCTATCTGGGGAACGCCGGTTCGGCGTTCGACGAGGCGGGCAAGTTGTCCGAGTCGGTCAAGCCGTTCCTGCAAAGTTTCATCAATGCCTATGGGCAATGGGTTGAGCAGCACAAGAAAGTTTGATGTTGATGGCCAGCGCTTTGTCCTGCGAAGCGTTGGATAACCGGCAACAAAGCGTTTGTCGAAAACCTCGGCTGTTACGAACAAGTGCTGTCCTATGCCGAGTTGGCAAGCCTCGCCGATTGGCGGCGCTGGCTGTGCGGTTATCTCTTTAGACCGGGCTGGCCCCATCGCGAGCAGGCTCACTCCTACAGGGATCTTCAGTGGATACAAAACGGGAGTACGGCTGAGGCCCAATGTGGGAGCGAGCCTGCTCGCGATGGGGCCAGCCCGGACACAGAAAACATCAGGCATTACCCGGCACATTCGGCCAAAGATCCGCCACCAGAAACAGTCGCTCGGCCTCTTCCCAGTCGCCGTTGGCATTTTCCGTCAGGCGCACCAGCAACTGTGCCGGCGCCAGCGGGTCCAGGTCGTTGAGCCACGCCTGCATCTGTTCCGGGTTCCAGGTGTGCTCCGCCGAATAATGCGCCGGCGCCAGCCAGGCATGGCGGGGCAGGGGTTGCCAACGCCCCGGGGGGCTCTGGGCCAACAACGCCGGCCAATCCTTTTGATGCAACCAGCGACCTCGCAAATGCTGCGGATGGGCACCCGATGGCGGGGCTGCCTGTCCGGGCCACGGATATAGCAAATACCCTCCCAGCCACAAATGCGCGCTGAACGCATGGATGTCCAGCGACGCCAGCACCTCACGGCTCTCGGGGCGTGCGGAAATCGGCAATTGATGCTGGCTCAGGTGTGCCAGTTTGCGGTCGAGCCGGTCGTGGCACCCCGGACCCAGCCACTGGGCGGTGTCGTGCCCGTCGCCGGATTGCGGGCCGAGGTAGAGCTTGATCGCCAATTCCAGGTGATGCACGCCGTCGCGGTCGCGCAGCAGCATGTCCAGTTCACCCAGGGTGTGCCCTTCGCGGCGAATCGGCATGTTGGCGGCAATCAGCTCAATGCCCGGCGCATGCTGCACGGCAAATTGCCAGAGGCGTTCGTAGTACAGACCCAGGCGCCGGGTCCGGGCCTGGGCCAGCCAGTGCAGCAAGCCATAACTGTCCCGGTCCAGCTGGCGCAGCCAATGCTCCAGCCGTTGCGGTGCCTGCACCCAGTCGCTGCCGGCCAACGGGTGACGCTGCGGCCACGGGGTATCGCCCAGCATGGGCGGGGCGAGGATGACCCACGCCAGGTCACGCACTTCGGGATGGCGTAACTGATGGGGCAGGTGGAGCAAATCCGGAAATAGCATCATCTTGCGAGCATAGCCCGAAACCCGGGCACACCCTTGAAGCTGAAAGGATTTTGTCTACGGGCGGCTTTCGCCCATAATCGTGGTTTTCGCCGCCACGCAGATCCCCGCAGGAGCCCCATGGAGCAATTTCGCAATATCGGCATCATCGGTCGCCTGGGCAGTTCCCAGGTGCTGGATACCGTCCGCCGACTGAAACGGTTTCTGCTCGATCGTCACCTGCACGTGATCCTCGAAGACACCATCGCCGAAGTGCTGCCAGGGCACGGCCTGCAAACCTCGTCGCGCAAGATGCTCGGCGAAGTCTGCGACATGGTCATTGTGGTCGGCGGTGACGGCAGCCTGCTCGGTGCCGCCCGGGCGCTGGCCAAGCACAATATTCCGGTGCTCGGCATCAACCGCGGCAGCCTGGGCTTCCTCACCGACATCCGTCCCGATGAGCTGGAAACCAAGGTCGCCGAAGTGCTGGACGGCCACTATCTGGTGGAAAACCGCTTCCTGCTGCAGGCCGAAGTCCGCCGCCATGCCGAGGCCATCGGCCAGGGCGATGCACTTAACGATGTGGTGCTGCATCCAGGCAAATCGACCCGGATGATCGAATTCGAGCTGTACATCGATGGCCAGTTCGTCTGCAGCCAGAAGGCCGACGGCCTGATCGTCGCCACGCCGACCGGTTCCACCGCCTATGCGCTGTCCGCCGGCGGGCCGATCATGCATCCCAAGCTCGACGCTATTGTGATTGTGCCGATGTACCCCCATACCTTGTCGGGTAGACCCATCGTGGTCGATGGCAACAGTGAGCTGAAAATCGTCGTGTCCAAGGATATGCAGATTTACCCGCAAGTCTCGTGTGACGGGCAGAACCACTTTACCTGCGCACCGGGCGACACCATTACCGTCAGTAAAAAAGCCCAGAAGTTGCGGCTGATTCACCCGCTCGACCACAACTACTACGAAGTCTGCCGGACCAAGCTCGGCTGGGGCAGCAAGTTGGGGGGTGGAGGCGACTGATGCTCGATCCCGCGCGTAGCTACGACCTTATCGGTGACGTGCACGGTTGCGCTCTGACCCTGGAGCACTTGCTCGACCGACTCGGTTATCACAAGCAGGGGGGCGTTTGGCAGCACGCGTCGCGCATGGCGGTGTTCGTCGGCGATATCATCGACCGCGGCCCGCGGATTCGCGAGGCGCTGCATATCGTCCACGACATGGTCGAGGCCGGTCAGGCGCTGTGCATCATGGGCAACCATGAATTCAACGCGCTGGGCTGGAGTACGCCGGCGCTGCCCGGCAGCGGCAAGCAGTTCGTGCGCGAGCACACGCCGCGCCATGCCCGCCTGTTGCACGAAACCCTGACCCAGTTCGAACACCATCCGGGTGACTGGCACGACTTCCAGCAATGGTTCTACGAGTTGCCATTGTTCGTCGATGCCGGGCGGTTTCGCGTGGTCCATGCCTGTTGGGATGCCGGGCTGATCGAGCCGCTGCGGGCGTTGTTCCCCAACGGTTGTGTCGACGAGCATTTTCTTCAGGCGTCGGCGGAGTCGGGCTCCTTTGCCTGCACCGTATTCGATCGCCTGCTGCGCGGCACGGACATGCGCTTGCCCCATGGCCTGACCATGACCAGCGGCGATGGGCTGGTACGTTCGTTCTTCCGGACCAAGTTCTGGGAGGACGATCCGAAAACCTACGGCGACATCGTGTTCCAGCCGGATGCACTGCCGGAACCCGTGGCCCGGACGCCGCTGACGTCCAGCGAAAAGAACAGTTTGCTGCGCTATGGCATTGATGAGCCGCTGTTGTTCGTCGGCCACTACTGGCGCAGCGGCAAACCGGCACCGATCCGGCCGAACCTGGCTTGTCTGGATTACAGCGCGGTGCTCTACGGCAAACTGGTTGCCTATCGACTGGATCAGGAAACCCGCCTGGATCCGCAAAAATTCGTCTGGGTCGATGTCGAGCGGCCGGAGGTGCTGCAATGAGTGCTGTAGCGGTATTGCGTCTGCCCCTGGCTGTGGACTTGAGCGGGTTCGTCACCCTGCTCAAGCGCATGCAGGTGCCCCATCGGGTCAGCGAAGAAGCTGGCGAGCAAGTGCTGTGGGTGCCGGACAACATCAGTGAAGACGTGCGTGCGCTGTACGAACGCTTTCCGGCGGGTGACCCCGACCAACAGCTGGACATTCCGGTGGCGCAGACCATCACGCGTCCGGGGTTCGTCGAGCAATTGAAATATGCCAGGGCCACCGCGCTGGTGCTGCTGCTGAGCCTGATTGTCGGCGCGGTGACCATGCTGGGCGACAACCTTGGAACGATGCGCTGGCTGACCTTCCTCGAGTTCCGCGTGGTCGGCGAATACCTTCACTTCACGCCGCTGGCCGACAGCCTGGCGGCGGGGCAGTGGTGGCGCCTGTTCACGCCGATGCTGATCCACTTCGGCATCCTGCACCTGGCGATGAACGGCATGTGGTATTGGGAGCTGGGGCGGCGCATCGAGTCGCGCCAGGGCAGTATCAACCTGATCGGCCTGACCTTGCTGTTCAGCCTGGTGTCCAACTACGCCCAGTATTACTTCAGCGGCCCGACCTTGTTCGGCGGTTTGTCCGGCGTACTGTACGGCCTGCTCGGGCATTGCTGGATCTTCCAGCTGCTGGCGCCGAACCCGGCTTATCGCTTGCCGCGTGGCGTGCTGGTGATGATGCTGGTGTGGTTGCTGCTGTGCCTGTCCGGGCTGGTCTCGATGATCGGCTTCGGCGAAATCGCCAACGCGGCCCATGTCAGCGGGTTACTCATCGGATGCTTCACCGGTTTGTTGGGCGGTTTGTATAACCGCCGTAAACTGGCCGCCTAATTCAGATATGCAATAAAGAGACGGAGACCCAATGTCCTCTTTTAACGAAATGATCAAGAACATCACCTCCGATATCTACGAGAGCCTGAAACTGGCCGTGGAAATCGGCAAATGGTCCGACGGTGGCAAACTCACCGCCGAACAACGCGAGCTGTCGCTGCAGGCGATGATCGCCTGGGAAATCCAGAACCTGCCCGAGGACCAGCGTACCGGCTACATGGGGCCGCAGGAATGCGCCTCGAAGTCGATCGAAGTGCCGAACATCCTGTTCAAGTCGGATGCCATCCATTGATCGAGATTGGCCGCGGTGCAATCAGCAAAATGTCGGCACGCCTTGACGGGTCGAACGTGCAATATGCTTTGCGTCTGGGTGAAACCGAGGTTCCGGTCAATCCGTTGATCGGCACCACGGTGCGCCTGGAATACCTGGGTGCGATCCACTGCATCCATTGTGGGCGCAAGACCAAGACCAGTTTCAGCCAGGGTTACTGCTACCCGTGCATGACCAAACTGGCCCAGTGCGACGTCTGCATCATGAGCCCGGAGCGCTGCCACTACGACGCCGGTACGTGCCGTGAACCGGAGTGGGGCGAGAAGTTCTGCATGACCGATCACGTGGTGTACCTGGCCAACTCGTCGGGGGTGAAAGTCGGGATTACCCGTGCTACCCAGTTGCCGACCCGCTGGCTCGACCAGGGTGCGAGCCAGGCCTTGCCGATCATGCGCGTATCGACCCGCCAGCAGTCCGGTTTCGTCGAGGACCTGTTCCGCAGCCAGGTGGCCGACAAGACCAACTGGCGTGCTTTACTCAAGGGCGATGCGGTGGCGGTGAACCTGGCCGAGGTTCGCGATCAACTGTTCGACAGCTGCGCTGAAGGCCTGCTGGGGTTGCAGGAGCGATTTGGCTTGCAGGCGATCCAGACCGTTACCGGTGTCGAGCCGCTGGAAATCCGCTACCCGGTCGAGCAGTACCCGGCAAAGATTGTCAGCTTCAACCTGGACAAGAACCCGATTGCCGAAGGCACGCTGATGGGGGTCAAGGGCCAATACCTGATCTTCGATACCGGCGTGATCAATATTCGTAAATACACGGCTTACCAGCTCGCCGTGCATCAGTAAGGACTCCAGCATGCGCACCGAACAACCGAAGATGATTTACCTGAAGGACTATCAGGCGCCCGAGTACCTGATCGACGAAACACACCTGACCTTCGAGTTGTACGAGGACCACAGTCTGGTCCATGCGCAACTGGTGATGCGCCGCAATCCCGAGCGTGGCCCGGGCCTGCCGCCGCTGGTGCTGGACGGCCAGCAGCTGGAACTGCTGTCGGTGACCCTGGCCGACCAGGAGCTTTCTGTCTCACAGTACCAGCTGACCGAGAATCACCTGACCCTGCACCCGACCAGCGCTACCTTCACGGTCGATACCAGCGTCAGGATCCACCCGGAAACCAACACCGCGCTGGAAGGCCTGTACAAATCCGGCACCATGTTCTGCACCCAGTGCGAGGCCGAAGGCTTCCGCAAGATCACCTATTACCTCGACCGCCCGGACGTGATGAGCACGTTCACCACCACGGTGGTCGCGGAACAACACAGCTATCCGGTGCTACTGTCCAACGGCAACCCGATCGCTTCCGGTCCCGGCGAAGATGGCCGGCACTGGGCGACCTGGGAAGACCCGTTCAAGAAACCGGCGTACCTGTTTGCGCTGGTGGCTGGTGACCTGTGGTGCGTCGAAGACAGTTTCACCACCATGAGCGAGCGCAACGTAGCGCTGCGCATTTACGTCGAGCCGGAAAACATCGACAAATGCCAGCACGCCATGAACAGCCTGAAGAAATCCATGCGCTGGGACGAAGAGGTCTACGGTCGCGAGTACGATCTGGACATTTTCATGATCGTCGCCGTGAATGACTTCAACATGGGCGCCATGGAGAACAAGGGTCTCAACATCTTCAACTCCAGCGCCGTGCTGGCCAAGGCCGAAACCGCCACCGACGCCGCGCACCAGCGGGTCGAGGCCATCGTTGCCCACGAATACTTCCACAATTGGTCGGGCAACCGCGTGACCTGCCGCGACTGGTTCCAGTTGTCGCTCAAGGAAGGCTTCACCGTGTTCCGCGATGCAGGTTTCTCCTCGGACATGAACTCGGCCACGGTCAAGCGCATCCAGGACGTGGCGTACCTGCGCACCCACCAGTTCGCCGAAGACGCCGGCCCCATGGCCCACGCCGTGCGCCCGGACAGCTTCATCGAGATTTCCAACTTCTACACCCTGACCGTGTACGAAAAGGGCTCGGAAGTGGTCGGCATGATCCACACCCTGCTCGGCGCCGAAGGCTTCCGCAAAGGCAGCGACCTGTACTTCGAACGCCATGACGGCCAGGCCGTGACCTGCGATGACTTCATCAAGGCCATGGAAGATGCCAATGGCGTCGACCTGACCCAGTTCAAGCGCTGGTACAGCCAGGCCGGTACACCGCGTCTGGCGGTGAGCGAGTCCTACGACGCCGCGGCGAAAACCTACAGCCTGACCTTCCGCCAGAGCTGCCCGGAAACCCCGGACAAGGTGCAAAAGCTGCCGTTCGTGATCCCGGTCGAGCTGGGGCTGCTGGATGCCAAAGGTGCAGCGATTGCCCTGCGTCTTTTCGGTGAAGCGTCGGCGCAAGGTACCTCGCGGGTCATTTCCGTGACCGAAGCCGAGCAGACCTTCACCTTCGTCGACATCGCCGAACAACCGTTGCCATCGTTGCTGCGTGGCTTCTCGGCGCCGGTGAAACTGAGCTTCCCGTACAGCCGCGACCAGTTGATGTTCCTGATGCAGCACGACAGCGACGGCTTCAACCGCTGGGATGCCGGCCAGCAACTGTCGGTGCAGGTGCTGCAGGAATTGATCGCCCAGCAGCAGAAGGGCGAAGCATTGGTGCTCGATCAGCGTCTGGTGTCGGCGTTGCGCACGGTGCTCTCGGACGAGTCGCTGGATCAGGCCATGGTCGCCGAAATGCTCTCGCTGCCAAGCGAAGCGTACCTGACCGAGATCAGCGAAGTGGCGGATGTCGAAGCCATTCACACCGCCCGTGAGTTTGCCCGCAAGCAATTGGCCGATGCGTTGTTCGATGGCCTGTGGTTGCGTTATCAGGCCAATCGCGAATCGTCGAAGCAGACGCCGTATGTGGCCGAAGCCGAGCATTTCGCCCGTCGTGCCCTGCAGAACATCGCGCTGTCGTACCTGATGCTCAGCGGCAAGCCAGAGGTTCTGGCGGCGACGCTGGAGCAGTTCGACGCGTGCGACAACATGACCGAGCGCCTGACCGCACTTGCCGTGTTGGTCAATTCACCGTTCGAAGCCGAGAAAGCCAAGGCACTGGCCAGTTTCGCCGAGCACTTCAAGGACAACCCGCTGGTCATGGATCAGTGGTTCAGCGTCCAGGCCGGCAGCGTGTTGCCGGGCGGACTTGCACGGGTCAAGGCGTTGATGCAGCACCCGGCGTTCAACATCAAGAACCCGAACAAGGTGCGGGCACTGGTCGGTGCGTTTGCCGGGCAGAACCTGATCAACTTCCATGCGGCGGATGGTTCGGGGTATCGCTTCCTGGCGGATCTGGTGATCGAGCTGAACGGTTTCAATCCGCAGATTGCTTCTCGCCAGTTGGCGCCTTTGACTCGCTGGCGCAAGTATGACGATGCTCGTCAGGCGCTGATGAAAGGGGAACTGGAGCGGATTCGTGCTTCGGGTCAGTTGTCTAGCGATGTGTATGAAGTAGTCAGCAAAAGCCTGGCTTGATCCTGCTGCCGCGCAGTGCCAGTCACTGCGCGGCGTGCAGGTTACGGCAGCGAGAAAAACTTCGTGGCCAGTTCCTTGTCGATGTGGCCGCGATAGATGTCTATTTTCTGGTGAGGGTTTTGTGCCTTGGCCAGTACCGAGTCATACGTTTCGAAGCGCTGTTCGTTGATTTTCAGGCTGGCCGCGGTGTAATTGTCCTTGGCATCATTTGATGCTTTGTAATGAAAGTGTGCATACCACAAGGGCCGTTTGTCACGGTTCAACAGGACGTATTCCTGCAAAAAGTCCTGGCGTCCGGTTTTCAGTTGTTTGCGCTCGCCGACTATTTGCAGATGAATTTCGTTGCGACTCAACAGATACTCCACGGCTTCGCTGGTAGGGGCTTGGGCCAGGGACATTTGGATGCGCAGCTGCGTTGCCTTGTCGTTGATTGTTTGCGCCCTGACCCGTAGGTATTTGACGAGGTCGGCATCCGTCTGCGAGTTTGACGGTGCGTTTTCATGGTCTTTCAGGCGGTCCGCATAGTCGATCAGATTCTTTGCCGTGTTCTGCAAGCTCTCTTCGATTCCCTTTGGATGGCTCGTCCCTCGTGCGTAGCCCTCGAATTTCTGCATCAGTTCATCGATTTTTGCCAACGCTTTTCGAGCATCGCCCTTGAGCTGCGGGTAGGGAGTGACGCGCGCTTTCGGTGCGGTTTTTCTCGCTTCGACGATTTCTACCCAGTCATTCGGTTTATGTTCGCGGAACGAGGCCAGTGGCTGGTCTTCGAAAGGGCTTCTGACGTCGACAATGTCTGTGCCCTGATTGGCAACTCGAGCCCGAACCTCTCCGATCAATGTGCCTTTGACAGTGTGGATGACCCGCTTGCGGGAGGGCGATGTGGCGGGAAGTTCCGCTTTCGATGTCGGGGACGGCGTTTCAGCGTCCGCCCGGCTCTTCAGTTCATCAGCCAGACGGCTCTCGGCCTTGTTGCGCAATTCTCCAACGATTTTACACATATGGGCGAACCGGTCCGGCTGCAATTCATCGGATCTTAAGATTTCAATACTGGTGAGCCCGACCATTGCTGTGTCGTAGTGTTTGACCAGGTTATCCAGTACGGCAATACGATCGTCGCTTTTATAGTGCTTTGAGGCTTGAAGCTCAATATGGGACGTGGACACCAACAGCAGAGGCTCCATAACGTCTTGCAGTGCTGCTGACGTGTCGCTGCAAGGCTCCTTGGCGCTGAGGAAGCGCAAGGTGACCAGTTGGCAGACCATGGTACTCAGCACGTTAGCTTCATTTTCGGGCCTGTTGCTGGTCAATCGCTCCAAGGCCTCGACCCCCTGGTGCGACATCCCTTGAAGTTGGAGAAGCCGGCTCCCCACCTCCGTATGGAGCTTGAGCACCGTTTCGTAGCTTTTGCAGCTCTCGCCCATGTATTCCAAAAAACCATCCACTACGACAGTACCTTCGGTTAGCAGGGCTGTAGCGAGCTGCGCCGCATTACTATTGGAGTGGGTGTACTTGCACTTAGCGGCTTCGAGATCCAGGCCCGCTATGTCGATTTTCGCGCGAGCATTGTTGACCAGATTTGCCAGCAGGTTGCACTGTAGTTGAGTAGCATCACCCCCCAAAGTAATCAATTCCTTGGTCTCGGCGAGTAACGTGACATAGCTTTCGCTTTGAGCATCCAGTTTCTCGGCGTAGCCTTGCCTGTACCTCGCCCGTATCTGTTCAGGGAATGACGAATCGTCTTTTGTTGCCCGCACGAGGTTGTACGCGGTATCAACGCGCTTTTGTATTTGCGTCTGTTGCCCCAGGTACGTCTCGAAACTCTGCGTTAGCTCTGCAATGCGTTGCTGCTTTTGGGCCTTCATTGCGGCGATTCTATTCTTGCTGCCACCCCCGGGCGGCTTGGGTCCCGCCGCAGATGAATCACGCCCCGGCTTTTTTTTCGCTGATTGCGTGCACGGCACAAAATCCGCTTGTCCCTGGTGAACGAGTTTCACCGCTTGTGCAATGGGTGTGGGGTCTATTGGGTGGTCGCTGTTTGCGAGACGGCTGCTGCATGGGGGGCCGCTTGCGCCGTTTGGGGGTTTAGGCATTTCTTGCCGTCCATGGGGAGTCAATGCGCGCCACCATAAGGGGGGCGTCAAGTCGGGTTCTGACAAAAAACGCTCATGGTTACAATTCGCCTGGCTGCATGAACAAGCCAAACACGGGCATAGGCCGTGCATAGACAACTCGATCACCCTGCGCAATACCCGACCATTCACCCGGGCCGCATCCCCCCCGGTTAACAAAAGATAACGTGGCGTCGATTGTCAGACATTAAAAAACACCGATAGGATAAGCCAGCTTCCGAAGGGGCTCTGGATTGCGGGTTTCAGGACTATGCTCTGAAACAGCCGGTCCAGACACGCACCCTTGAGGCGCCCAGAAAGGTTGAACGACCTAACAATAATAATGGGGGAAGGTTTATGAGTGAGCCTGTCATGGGTGTGGGTATCTGCCGCCCGCCGGCACTACGCAAATTCGCGTTGCTGGCCACAGCGCTCTCGCTGTTGGGCTCTGCCATGCTGTCGGCGCCTGCGCTGGCTGCGGCAGCGCCAGCATCCGACGTTGTTTATTCCATTGAATCCGCCAAGGCTGCCAAAAGCCTGATGCTCGATGTCGTCCACGCCGGCAAGCGCCTGGTGGCGGTCGGGGATCGTGGGCACATCCTGTATTCCGATGACCAGGGCGCCACCTGGACCCAGGCCAAGGTTCCGACCCGGGCATTGCTGACGTCGGTGTTCTTTGTCGATGACAAGCACGGCTGGGCCGTCGGCCACGACGCGCAGATCCTCGCCAGCGAGGACGGCGGCGTCACCTGGACCAGGCAATTCGAAGATCTGAAACGCGAATCGCCGCTGCTCGATGTCTGGTTCAAGGACGTCGACAGCGGCTTTGCCGTGGGCGCCTACGGCTCGCTGATGGAAACCACCGACGGTGGCAAGCATTGGGAAGACGCCAGCGACCGCCTGGACAACGAAGACCAGTACCACCTGAACGCGATCGCCGCGGTCAAGGACGCCGGGCTGTTCATCGTCGGCGAGCAGGGCAGCATGTTCCGCTCCGCTGATTGGGGCCAGACCTGGGAGAAGCTCGAAGGTCCGTACGAAGGCTCGCTGTTTGGCGTGATCGGCACGGCGCAGCCCAATACGCTGCTCGCCTACGGACTGCGTGGCAACCTTTACCGTTCCACGGATTTCGGCAGCACCTGGGAGCAAGTCGAGCTCAAGGCTGAACGTGGCACTCTGGAATTCGGGCTGTCCGGCGGCACGCTGCTCGACGATGGTTCCATCGTGATCGTCGGCAACGGCGGTTCGGTGATTCGCAGCAGCGACAATGGCGAAACCTTCAAGGTGGTCAACCGTCCAGACCGTATTTCGGTCTCGGCAGTGACTGCGGCAGGCAATGGCAATCTGGTTCTGGCCGGGCAGGGCGGCGTTCGCGTCACCTCGCCAAACGGCACTGAGTCGGGCAAATGAGCCGGGTTAATAATAAGAAGGCGGAGCTATGACTTCCTTGAGTACTCATCACCAGGACAAGGCGACGTTCCTCGAGCGCCTGATCTTCAACAACCGCCCGGCAGTGATTACGATCTGCCTGCTGGTCAGCATTTTCCTGTTCTGGCAGGCGACGCTGATCCGTCCGTCCACCAGCTTCGAAAAAATGATCCCGCTGGAGCATCCCTTCATCCAGAAGATGATGGAGCACCGCAACGATCTGGCGAACCTGGGCAACACGGTGCGGATCTCGGTGGAAGCCACCGATGGCGACATCTTCTCCAAGGAGTACATGGAGACCCTGCGTCAGATCAACGACGAAGTGTTCTACATCTCCGGTGTTGACCGTTCCGGCCTCAAGTCGCTGTGGAGCCCGAGCGTACGCTGGACCGAAGTGACGGAAGAGGGCTTCGCCGGCGGTGAAGTGATTCCGCAAAGTTACAACGGCTCCCAGGCCAGCCTCGATTTGCTGCGCAACAACGTGCTCAAGTCCGGTCAGGTCGGGCGGTTGGTGTCCAACGACTTCAAGTCGAGCATCGTCGACATTCCGTTGCTGGAGTCCTACCCGGACCCGCAGGACCAGGGCAAGCTGCTGGCGCTGGACTATCGCCAGTTCTCCCACGAACTTGAAGACAAGATCCGCACCAAGTTCGAAGCCCAGAACCCCAACGTGAAAATCCACATCGTCGGTTTCGCCAAGAAAGTCGGTGACCTGATCGATGGCCTGGTGATGGTGGTGATGTTCTTCGGCATCGCCTTCGTCATCACCCTGATCCTCTTGCTGTGGTTCACCAACTGCCTGCGCAGTACCGTCGCCGTATTGAGCACGACGCTGGTGGCGGTGGTCTGGCAACTGGGGTTGATGCATTTCTTCGGCTTCGGGCTCGATCCTTATTCGATGCTGGTGCCGTTCCTGATCTTCGCCATCGGTATTTCCCACGGCGTGCAGAAGATCAACGGGATCGCCTTGCAATCGAGTGAAGCGGACAACGCCCTGACGGCGGCGCGTCGCACGTTCCGTCAATTGTTCCTGCCGGGGATGATCGCAATCCTCGCTGATGCCGTGGGTTTCATCACGCTGCTGATCATCGATATCGGCGTGATCCGTGAGCTGGCCATTGGCGCGTCCATCGGTGTGGCAGTGATCGTGTTCACCAACCTGATCCTGTTGCCGGTGGCGATTTCCTATGTCGGCATCAGCAAGCGTGCCGTGGCCCGCAGCAAGAAAGACGCAACCCGTGAACATCCGTTCTGGCGCCTGCTGGCGAATTTCGCCAGCGCCAAAGTCGCACCGGTTTCCATTCTGCTGGCGCTGATCGCCTTTGGTGGCGGCCTCTGGTACAGCCAGAACCTGAAAATCGGCGACCTCGACCAGGGTGCTCCGGAACTGCGTCCGGACTCGCGCTACAACAAGGACAACAACTTCATCATCAACAACTACTCGACCAGTTCCGATGTGTTGGTGGTGATGGTCAAGACCAAGTCTGAAGGCTGCTCGCGCTACGAAGCCATGGCGCCGATCGACGAGCTGATGTGGAAGATGCAGAACACCGAGGGCGTGCAGTCGGCGATTTCCCTGGTGACCGTGTCCAAGCAAATGATCAAGGGCATGAACGAAGGCAACCTGAAATGGGAAACCCTGTCGCGTAACCCTGATGTGCTGAACAACTCCATCGCCCGCGCCGACGGTCTGTACAACAACAGCTGCTCCCTGGCGCCGGTGCTGGTGTTCCTCAACGATCACAAGGCCGAGACCCTGGATCGTGCGGTGCATGCGGTGCAGGAGTTCGCCAAGGAAAACAACAAGGAAGGCCTGGAGTTCATCCTGGCTGCCGGTAACGCCGGGATCGAGGCGGCCACCAACGAGGTGATCAAGAAGTCCGAGCTGACCATCCTGGTCCTGGTGTACATCTGCGTCGCGGTCATGTGCATGATCACCTTCCGCTCGTGGGCGGCGACCTTGTGCATCGTGCTGCCTCTGGTGCTGACCTCGGTACTCGGCAACGCCCTGATGGCCTTCATGGGCATTGGCGTGAAAGTGGCGACCCTGCCGGTCGTGGCGCTCGGGGTGGGGATTGGCGTGGACTACGGCATCTACATCTACAGCCGTCTGGAAAGCTTCCTGCGTGCCGGCTTGCCCCTGCAAGAGGCGTACTACCAGACGCTGAAGTCCACCGGTAAGGCCGTGCTGTTCACCGGTCTGTGCCTGGCCATCGGCGTGTGCACCTGGATCTTCTCAGCCATCAAGTTCCAGGCTGACATGGGGCTGATGCTGACCTTCATGCTGTTGTGGAACATGTTCGGTGCGCTGTGGCTGTTGCCGGCACTGGCGCGGTTCCTGATCAAGCCGGAGAAACTGGCGGGGCAGAAGGGCAACTCGCTGTTCGCCCACTGATCGATGCTGGAATGAAAAAGCCGCAACCTCAAGGTTGCGGCCTTTTTTTATATCCCAAATTCGCACCAGTCCCCTGTAGGAGCGAGCTTGCTCGCGATGGTCGTCAACGAAAACGCTGGTTGGCAGGTGCCCCGCGGTGCTCTCCGGTTTATCGCGAGCAAGCTCGCTCCTGCAAGGGGACGGTGATCAGGCAGGATCGCTGCCCAGCACTAGATTCAACGCACTGCGCGCGTCATCGAGTTGCACCAGCGTTGCATGCCTTGCACCCAGGGCATCGCGGTTTTCGATGGCGGTCAGGATTGCCTTGTGCCTGGGCAGCGCCAGTTCATGCAGGTTCGGTCGCTGGTTCGAATGCTTCAAGGCTTCGGCAATGGCCACCGAGAGCATGTTGCACAGGTTGGCCAGCAAGTCGTTGTGCGTGGCGTCGGCGATGCGACTGTGGAAGTCCAGGTCCGGCTGCAACAGCGCCTCCGGTGTCGGCGCGGCTTCCATGCGTTGGTAGGCCTCACCGATTGAGGCAATGTCTGCCTCCGTGGCGAATTGCGCGGCGAGGGCGGCAGCGGCCGGTTCGATGATGCTGCGCACACTGGTAAGCAGGTCGAAAAACTGGTTCTGCGGACTGCTCTGCATCAGCCAGTGCAGCACGTCCGGATCGAGCATGTGCCAGTCCTTGCGCGGCTTGACCACAGTCCCGACTCGCGGGCGGGAATACACCAGGCCCTTGGCAACCAATACTCGGGTGGCTTCGCGCAGCACCGGCCGGCTGACCGCATATTCTTCGCACAACAGCACTTCGGCGGGCAGTTTGTCGTCCGGTAGAAAACGTCCCGAGACGATCTGCATGCCCAGCTCCTGGACGATGCGCGAGTGCATGCTTTTGCGGTCGGAGGGTTTGCGGTAATCCATGGGGAGCGGCGCGGACCTGTGCGATGAGGTGTCGCGCATGATAGCAGGCACGGCGCAAGCTTGAGGCGGGCGTAGATCAAATGTGGGAGCGGGCTTGCTCGCGAATACGGTTGTGCATTCAACATTGATGTTGACTGACAAATCGCTTTCGCGAGCAAGCCCGCTCCCACAGGTTGGTCATTCCAACCGAGGGAAATGGGGTTCGATGAGCTATCATTGCGTTTTTCTCATTCAAAGACTGATTGCCATGACTGCCCCTACCGATACCTTGCTCAATGCCCTCGAACACTGCGGAATGGTGGAAATCGACGGGCTGCATGCCTTCGAATTCGCCCTCGACGAGTTCGACAACCTGCACATTGAATGCATGGATGGCCGTGCGGCCAAACACTGGGAGTTCACCCCGGCGCAGATCCAGGCCGCGACCTTCGACAACTCGCTGCAAAGCTGGTTGATCACCGGTGATTCGGGTGAACACCGTTTGGTGTGCCTGGGTGATGTCGTCAGCGGCGACAACGAAGATGATGACCAGGACGATGCGTAATCTCTGGCCACTGTTGATGGCCGGCAGCATCGGCGCGATGAGCGTCCAGGCTGCATCCGCCGACGACTATCAACTGCTCGTGGGCTCCTACACCGCCGGTCAAAGCCAGGGGATCTATCGCCTGGCTTTCGACAGCGCCACCGGGCAGATCGATACCAGACCCCTGCAAGTGATCAAAAGCGAAAACCCGTCGTGGCTGACCCTGTCGAAGGACCGACGATACCTGTTCGTGGTCAATGAAAACGGCCCGGGCCAGACCGATCCGGTCGGGCGCGTCAGCAGTTACGCCATTGATCCCAAGACCCACGCGCTGAGCCTGATCAGTCAGGTGCAAAGCCTGGGCAACGAGCCGACCCATTCCAGCTTCAGTGCCGATGGCAGCCATTTGTTTGTCAGCAACTATTCGGTGGCCGAAGACCCGGGGGGCACCCTCGCGGTGGTGCCGGTGGCGGCCGATGGCAAGCTCAAACCGGTGGTGCAGATGAGCAGCCACCCGGCAAGCCGGGTCAATCCTGAACGGCAAATGTCGGCCCACGTGCATTCGACGATACCGTCGCCTGACGGCAAGTATGTGTTCGCCAACGACCTGGGGGCGGATAAGGTGTTTGCCTACCGCTTCGACCCCAAGGCCAACCCGGAACTGCCGTTGACCCCGGCCACCCCGGCATTCGTGCAGTTACCGCCGGGCAGCGGGCCGCGTCACTTGCTGTTCAGCGCCGATGGCAAACACGCCTGGCTGACCATGGAAATGAGCGCGCAGGTGGCGGTGTTCGATTACCACGACGGCACACTTGAGCAGACGCAGATGGTCGATCTGGCTGCCGGGCAACCGGTTTCAGACAAGGCCGCGGCGGCGTTGCATGCCTCAGCCGACGGCAAGTTCCTCTACGTCAGCAACCGTGGCACGGCCAATCAACTGCTGGTGTTTGCCATCGATCCGGCGACCGGCCACCTCAGTGAGCTGCAACGCCGGGCGGTGGAAGGCGATCATCCGCGGGAATTCAGCCTCGATCCGAGCGGCAAATTCCTGTTGATCGCCAACCAGAAGAGCAACCAGATTGTCGTCGTCGAACGCGACGCCAGGACCGGTCTGCTGGGCAAGACCGTGCAAAAACTGCCGATGGACGCCCCGAGCGACCTCAGGTTTTTGCTGCGTCAATAAGCCGCAGGCCCCGGTTTGTGGGGCCTGCCTGCTCTTATTAATGACGCTGATATCTGGTAATGCTACAAAGCATTTCAAGGCATGAACCCTCGAGGGTTAAGTTTGCTTCACGGCCCCACCGGGCAAGCAAGCCAACTGAATCCGAGGAATACCGCCATGAACTTCAACATCTTCTCTGTCATCGCCGCTTCCGCCATTTCTGCCACCGTTGCGCTGCCAGCCAGTGCCAACGTTGAAATCAGCGACAAAAAAGCCCACACCCAGAGTTACACCCAGAAATACCTGCAACAGAGCGCCAACTTCTATGCCGCGCTGGACCACAAAACCCAAGCCTGAACGTTCACCCCTGCCTTTATGCAGGAGCGAAGTCACTGATGATCGAAGACCGTGGTGTTCAAAGCCAAGTGTCGAAAACGATCAGAGTGATGTCGCTCCTGCATAACGCATTTGCGACAGTATCAGTTTGCCATTAATGTCGCGCTTGATGTCACATCGCCATACGTTTAAATTGACGCTGATTTTCTGACTCCTCCTCACGGCAAGGATCGGCAGCATGGTGATGCGTCTGGCATTGGTTGTTCTTTTCCTCTATTCAACCCCCATTTTGTCGGCGGCTGGCCCTGTTCAGGGTGAGCCGGATGCTGCCCGCGAACGCTTGATAGATTTTATTGCAGACTGAAATAGTCTGGCTTAATGATCAATGAAGTTGATGGTCACTATGGATAACCCTGAGTGGTTACCCAGGCTTTTTTGATCGATTCTGTGGGCATTGAAACATGCCTGCGGAGAACATCATGGCCAGCGCAATTCTCACTTCTGCCAAACACGGCGCCTATGTGGCGATCGGTCTTTACCTTGCCATGGCGTTGGTGGTCAGCCTTTGCGCCCAGTCGCAATCCACCTTCGAAGCACCGATCCAGGTCGCTCATCCCGGCATCCAGTTTGAACACCGTGCGCAAAACGCGAGCGTTGATCAGGCTGAACTCGCAGGAGTCGCCGGCGCATGAAAGGGCACAGACTTTGGGTCATCGCCTTCCTCGCGTTGATGACCAACGGATCCTCCTTGCTGGGGATCGGGCAGGGCTCGGCGGGCTCGGTGGCACGGGCCATCGAAGCCAATCACAACATCGCTCGCAACATCGAAAACGCCAAGGCCCAGGGAATGCTGGCCGGCAATCCACCTATCAGGACTGAAGGGGTGGCTTTCGGGCCGTTCCAGGTCGATTGCTCGGTGATCGGGATGTGTGAGGTGTTGGCCTGAAGCCTGCTGTCGATGAAGGGCTTTTGTGGCGAGGGGGCGCGTTTACTTTTTCATCACGCCAGTAAACAGTTCCGACGCCAGAAACCGCTGCAACCAATCCTGCAACCGCCGATACGGTGTCTGCGCAAACCATTCGCGGTCGACGTGGGCGAACTGCCGTACGAAGGGCATCAGCGCCACATCGGCCAGGCTTGGATGGTCGGCCAGCAAGTAGTCGTGTCCCTCCAGCAACTCATYCAGCCTTTGCAAAAACACCTCGCCTTCGGCGCGATAAACCTCCATCGGCTGCTCGGGATAACGCTCGGCGTACTTGTAGCGATTCAAGTGCACCTTGAACACCTGATCGTTCTGTTCGATCAGGCTGGCGATTTGCGCCGCTGCGGCAGGATCGTTCTTGAGCAACCAGTCCTGCGGATCGTTCTGCGCCAGGGCCCAGCGCATGATGTCGAGGCTTTCGTCGATCACCCGGCCATCGGCACTCAGTACCGGCACCGTGCCTTTGCCCGACAGTGCGAGCATTTCGGCGGGCTTGGCCTTCAGGCTGACTTCGACGATGTCCACGGCCACTCCCGAGTAACGCAGGGCCATACGCGCGCGCATGGCGTATGGGCAGCGGCGGAAGGAATACAGCGTGTTCATTTCACCTCCAGGGTGCTCAGGCCGTTGCCCTGGCGGCGGACCTGGATCTGCACCGGAATCCGTTCATGCATTTCCTGAACGTGGGAAATCACCGCGACCTTGCGGCCCTGGGCCTGCAGGCCGTCGAGGGCGTCCATGGCCAGTTGCAGGGATTCCGGATCGAGGCTGCCGAAGCCTTCGTCGATGAACAGCGACTCGATTTTCAACGTGCTCGACGCCATCGACGCCAAACCGAGGGCCAGCGCCAGCGAGACCAGGAAGGTCTCGCCACCGGACAGCGAATGCACCGAGCGCAGTTCGTCGCCCATTTCGGTGTCCATCACCAGCAACCCGAGCATGCTGCCGCCGCGCTTGAGGCGATAGCGACGCACCAGTTGGCGCAATTGCACGTTGGCGTGGTGCACCAAAAGGTCGAGGTTGTAGGCCTGGGCGATCTTGCGGAAAGTGTCGCCGGTGGCCGAGCCGATCAACGCATTCAGGCGCGCCCAGCGTTGGTACTCGTTGTAGGCATCGGCAATCTGCTGCGCCAGGGCCTGGTTGGCGTTTTGCCGGCGCTGGTCCTCGGCCTGCTCGGCGCGCAGTTCGGCGCAGTGTTGCTCGCTGGTGGCAGCCAGGGTTTGCAGATCGGCCAGCGCGGCGGCCAATTGCCCGGCGTCGAGGTTGCCGTTGTGTTGCGCTTGATGATCGAGCAGGCGCTTGTCGCGTTCCTGCACCAGGACGCGGGCCTGTTCAATGGCTTTTTCGCTGTGCTGCAAGCGCTGGCGCAGTTCACTGACCTGGGTGTCGTCAACCCGCAACAGGTCTTCGAGGCCGCCGTCATCCAGTTCGGGATGGCGGGCACGCCAGTCGCCGATTTTTCCGGCGAGTTCATGCTCTTCGCCTTCCAGTGCGCGCAAGCGCTCTTGCTGGGCCTTGAGCTCGGCGG
This sequence comes from Pseudomonas sp. KB_15, assembly GCF_052114525.1. Lineage (NCBI taxonomy): Bacteria > Pseudomonadati > Pseudomonadota > Gammaproteobacteria > Pseudomonadales > Pseudomonadaceae > Pseudomonas > Pseudomonas sp. KB_15. Next base: position 160,810 of record NZ_JBFREX010000004.1, read on the forward strand.
CGATTTGCACTGACTGCGTGAGGACGCTTTGCAGCGTCTGCGCGGTGCCGGTTTCGGCGCTGCGTGCCTGTTCCACGGCCTGTTCCAGTTGCTGCTGCCAATGCTCGGCGCTGGTGTGTTCGCCGAGTAGTTGTCCGAGTGTGTGCCGGCTAGCCTGTTGCTGTTCGGCCAGCCCGGTGAACTGCTGTTCGGCGGCGTGCAATTGCTGCACGCGGCTGTGCTGGCGATCCTGCTCCTTCTCCAGGTTTTGCTGGCGCTGTTGCTGTTCGACCAGTTCTTCCTTTTGTTGATCGAGTTGCGCCAGGCGCTCGGCGATCTGCCGGTCGAGCTGCAGGAAGGTCGCGGCCGGCTCGACGCGTAGCGCCTGCAGGGTCTCGGCGGGCAGCAGGCTGGCGAATGCGCTGAGTTCTTCGTCCAGGCGCTGGTGGTCGTTGCCCAGTTCGCGCTGTTGATTGCTCAGGTGCTGGGCTGCTTGCTGGTGCGCGGTTTCGGCATGGCGCAGTTGCTGGGTCAGGCGCGCGGCATCCTGTTGCAGGGTGAGCAGGGCGCTCTGCCGTTGCTCGTCCTGGCTGATGCTCTGGTTGAGCTGACTGTTTTGCTGGTTAAGCCAGGCGTCGCGCTTGTCGGCATCCTGATTCAGCAGTTGGGTAACCAGCGGATGAGCGTCCAGGCTTGGCGCGAGGGCTTGCTGCTGGGTCGCCAGTTGTTCCTGCTGTTGCAGCAGTTCCTTTTGCTGGGCGATCAGCCCACCGACTTCGGCGCGCAAGTCAGTGAGTTTTTCCTTGAGCAGGTCGACAGCCTTCTGGGCGTTGGCCTGTTCGCTTTCATCGAAGCGGCCGAGGCTTTGCAGCAGCGCTTCAGGCTGATGATACGGATGCTCGTTGCTGCCGCAGACCGGGCATGGCTGGTCATCCTGCAACTGCGCGCGCAGCTCTTCGACACTGGCACTGCGCGCCAGGCGTTGACGCTCCAGCAGTTCGCGGGTGACGTTAAGGGTTTGCTCGGCAACACTCAGTTCAGCCTTGGTCTTTACCCCGTCCTGGGTCAGGCGTTCACGTTCCTGCTGCGCGGTGAACTGGCGTTGTTGCAGCTCGGCGCCGCGCTTGTCCAGCTCCTGCTGGCTGGCCCACAAGCGCGCAAGGTCTTCGACGGCGCGCAGTTGTTTGCGGTTGTCCTGCAACAGGCTGCCCAGAATGCCGATCTGCTCGGCGACGGCATCCGGTTCGGCGCCGGCCTCCTTGAACAGTACCTCCAGTTGCTGCCTTTGCGCGGTGAGCGCTAGATCGGTGCTCGCGGCGTTTTGTTCAAGGTTCGCCAGTTCGGCCTGGCCCTGATTCAACCGGTTGCCGATCAACATCAACTGCTGCAGGCGATCGCGGTAGGCATTCCAGGCATCGCTCAACGGTGCCAGATGAATGCTTTGTTCCAGTTCGGTGGCGATGCGCTGTAAGTCACCAGCGCCACGGGCTTGCTGATCGAGCAAGGTCTGAATCGTGCTCTGGCCCTGAGTGCAGGCCTGTTCCGCCTGTTGCCTGGCTTCGGCGCTGAGGGCAGCGTCCTTGGCCAGGCGGGCGAGGGTGCTTTGCGCTTCGAAGGCCTGACGCAGCAACGGTGCGCTGTCGGCTTGCCGCTGTTGCGTTGCGCTCAAGGCGATCCGGGCGGCGCTGAGCTGTTGCTCAAGCTGCGTCTGGCGCTCGCCGAGTTCGCCATGTTGCTGCGTATGCAAGGCAATTTGCGTCGCCAACGGTGTCAGCAGCGCATCGACTTCGGCTTTACGGGCGAACTGATGTCGTTGCGGGGCAAGCTGTTCGAGACGGGTGAATCTCAAGCGCTCACTGGCCAAGCCTTCCCAGTGGGCCTGTGCCGATTGCAGTTGTTCGCTGGCGGCCAGATGCTCGTCCTGCAATCGATGCAAGTTCTTGAGCCAGGTGTCCTGCAGTTCAAGCTGTTTGAGTTGCGCCTGTTGGGTCTTGAGTTGCTGCTGCGCTTCGCTGAAGCGCTGATCCAGTTCCGTACGGGCTTCGGGTGACAGCGGTGTCACTCCGCTGGCCTGGTCCTGCAGCAGCTTGTGCGCCTCGCGAGCTTCCTTGGTCTTGTCGAAGGCCCGACGGCCGAGGCGGGTGTAGAGCGCCGTGTCGGTGAGTTTTTCCAGCAGTTCGCTGCGGTCGTTGTCATCGGCCTTGAGGAAGGCACTGAACTCGCTTTGCGCCAACAGCACGGCGCGGGTGAATTGTTCGAAATTCAGCCCCAGCGCGGCTTCGAGCTGAGCCTTGTATTCGCCTTTCTGGCTGGCCAGTAATTGATCCTGATCGATGTCGCGCAGGCTCTGGCGGCTGGCTTGCAGTTTGCCACCGGCCTTTTCCCGGGCGCGATTGGCTTCCCAGCGTGCGCGATAGCGGCGGCCATCGACTCCGACGAAATCCACCTCGGCATAGCCTTCGCCGGTGCCGCGGCGCAGCAAAGTCCGTGGGTCGCCGGTAGCGATTTCGCCGTCGGCATCCGGCACCTTGGCGTCGCGGCCGGTGTTGTTCAGGCGGGGTACAGCGCCAAACAACGCCAGGCACAAAGCATCGAGCAGGGTACTTTTACCGGCGCCAGTGGGGCCGGTGATGGCGAACAGTCCGGCACTGGCCAGGGGTTCGGCGGTAAAGTCGATTTCAAACGGCCCGGCCAGCGAGGCGAGGTTTTTCAGGCGGATCGCGAGAATCTTCATGGTTGTTCGCTCTCCATCTGCACGTCTTGCAATAGCTCGGCAAAGTCCTTGAGGGTCTGCTCGTCGACCTCGCTGCCGTAGTTGTCCTGCCAGGCGCGGCTGAACAGTTCCTGGGGCGTGAGCTGATCCAGTTCGATCAGTGTGTTGCCTTCATCCGTGCCGCCACTGCTGCCATTCCCGGCGTATTCAGCGGCAATGCGCACCAGGCGCACGGCCTTGCCTTGCAGGGCGGTTTCCACTTGATTACGCAGGTCGGGCTGCGGTTCATCGAGGCGTACGCGTACTTCCAGCCACGGTTGTCGCTGAATGTCGGCCAGCAGGTCGATGTTCGGCAGGTCCGCCAGTTGCAGCAGGATCTCGCTCAATGGCGCCGGGCCGATGCGTTGCAGGTTGACCGCGCGGGGAATCAGTTTCGGCTCGACGCTGACCAGGGTTTCGCCGTCGAGTTTGATGTCGAGAATCTGGTGCTGATAGCTGATCTCGGAGAACGACAGCGGAATCGGCGAGCCGCTGTAGCGGATGCGTTCCTCGCCGTTGACCTTCTGCGGCTTGTGCAGGTGACCGAGGGCCACGTAGCTGATGCTCGGCCCGAACAGGCTGGCAGGCAGGGCTTCGGCATTGCCGATGATCAGGCTGCGCTCGGAGTCTTCCGACACCGAGCCGCCGGCCATGTGCGCGTGGCTGATGGCGATCAGTGCCTGGCCTGGCGTGCGCTTGGCGTTGGCCGCTTCGATCAGCCATTCGTGAACCTGGCCGATCCCGCGCAGATAGTTGTCGCCCAAATGCGCGCCGGTGACTTCCGCCGGGCGCAGGAACGGCAGCGCCAGGCACCAGGCGGTGACTTCACCACTGGCGTCAGGCAACGGCAGCAACAGGCGCTCGGCATCCAGCTGCCCGTCATCCAGCCACAGCACACGACCGAGCGCATGGGTGCGCAAGCGCCGCATCAATGGCGCGGGCAGTTCGATCCGTGAGCCGGAATCATGGTTGCCGGCAATCATCACGATGGTCAGCGACGGCTGCTGCTCGTGGGCGCTGACGATGAAGTCGTAGAGCCGCTCCTGGGCTTTGACCGGCGGGTTGACCGTGTCGAAGATATCGCCGGCGATCAACAGCACATCCGGCTGATCCAGTTTCAGCTGGCGCAACAGCCAGTCAAGAAAGCAGCCATGTTCGAAATCGCGATCCTGGCCATGCAGGTTCTGCCCGAGGTGCCAGTCGGAGGTGTGAAACAAGCGCAAGGCGGACTCCGCTACAAAATAGGTAATGGCCGCGTGAAAAATGAAGGCGGCGAAAGGGGGAGAGTTTACTGGCAAACGCTCCCGAGGTGGTCAGGCACTCAACCTGTGGCAGCCCCGATCTTAAGGCAATACCCGATTAATTGTGGGAGCGAGCTTGCTCGCGAAAGCGTTAGCCCATTCAACAATGATGTGTCTGACACACCGCATTCGCGAGCAAGCTCGCTCCCACAGGTTGTGCTCTTTGTCTCAAGGGTGAGTTATTTGGGATAAAGCGGCGGCAACCCACTGTCACCAACCGGATCCTGCACCCGTTCGGCCATCGGAATCGCCTTGATCGCCCGCCACAACTCGTCACCTTGCCAGTACTGGCCGGTTTCGCTGTACAGCGCGCCGTTCAGGCCGTCGAGGGCGTTGGACAGTGGCACGAAGCGGGCGGCCATGTCGGCCAGGGTTTCCGGTTGTTGCCGGGCCCAGGCGTCGAGGGCCTGGCGGGTGGCGTGGGAATCATTGGCCTGACAGGCGCGCTTGAGGTCATCAAGCACGGTGCGCGGGCTCGGGCCGGTTTGAGCGGCACGCGTCACCGCCGGTTGCCAGCGGCCACGCCACCAGAGGCCGAAGCCGAGCAGGGTGGTGCAGGCCAGAATCAAGGTGCTGAGCTTCCAGCGCCAGAGTGCTTCGCTGTCGGCACCGGCATCGACCGGTGAGATGCCGGCCTGGGTGTCGAGCACCAGGCTCGGGTTGGCCGCCACGTGCAGCGTGCGGGCAGGCAGGCTGCTGTGTTCCAGATGGTCTTCGAAGGTGTTCCACCAGACCACGTCGACGGTGGGCAACTCGATGGCGCCGGTCCGTGTCGGCACCAGGGCTTCCCGGTCTTCACGACTGCCGACCAGGCCGCGCTCGCTGTTCTGGTTGCCGAGCACCGGTTGATCCGGGTAGCGGCGCAGGCCGCCGACATCAGTGCCGGGCAGCGGTGGCAGTTGGGTGCTGGACAAGCCTTCGGCCGTCACTGTCAGGCTGCGGGTCAGAGAATCGCCGACCTGTGTGTGATCCGGCTCCGGGCTCCAGCTTTCGCTCAGGCTCAGGCTGCGTGCRGGCAGCCAGGGGACATCGGCCGGATAGGTGATGGGTTTGGCCTTGACCGTCAACAGCAGTTCGGCCGAGGTGACGCGCATTTGCTTGCCGGATTTCGGCATTTGGGCCGCGTCCTGTGCCGGTTGCGCATCGACCAGTGCTGCGTTGAACACCTGTGCCGGAATGATCAGTTCGCCGCTGTGCTGAGGGTAGATCGCATAACGCATTTCGATCACGCCATGGCGCTGGCCATCGATGTCTTTTTCGTAGGTGCGTGAGTCGCCCAATTGTTCGATGCGTGCATCGGGTATCTGCAACGGCGGCAGGCTGCTGTCGTCGTACAGCGACACCGAATGGTAGATGCGCAAGGTCAGGATCACCTGGGCCTGTACGTACACACTGGTTTGATCGAGGCTGGCATCGATGAACACCGGAGCCCGTTTGTCCGGGTTGTCCGGCGTGTCGCTTTCGACTACTTGCAGGGTGATCGGCTGGCTCTGCAGTTCGCCCAGTTGCAGTGGCGGAATCACCACGCTGCCATTTTGCCGGGGCAGGAGGGTGACGATCCAGCGGGTGGTGGCCCGGTTTTCACCGCTCAGGGTGTTCAACTGGTTGACCTGGCGTGTGCCGCGCACTTCGAACAGTGGCTCCAGCGCTGCCAGGTCGGGTTTGCCGAACTGCGTTACATCGGTGGATTCCAGGGTCAGCTCGACCGTCTCGCCTGAGCTCAGGCGACTGCGATCAACACTGGCGACCAGCTCTGCTGCCTGTGCCTGAACAGTGCAAAACAACAGGCCATGCAGCAGCGCGAGCAATAAAACGGTGAAGCGGGTCATCGAGTTTCTTCCTGATCCTGATGTTGTTGCTGTTCGTACCAGAATTTGCGCCTGAGCAGTTCACCGGGGTCATCCGGGATCTGCCGCAGCCACTGCTCCAGTGCCTGGCGCTGTTCGCCTTCGATGCTGTCGGTGGCCGGGCGCAAGGGCGGCGTCGTGTGTTGTTCGTCACCCAACTCGCTGCCTGGCACTTCGTTGGTTCCGGGTCTGGGCGGCGACGTTGGCGATTGTTCTGTGTCGGCGCTGGTGTGCGGTTCTTGCGCTTGCGACTCGCCGCTGTCCGAAAGATGCGACGTGGCACCGGGCGGCGTCTGTTGTTCATTGGGCTGGGGTTCGTCGCTTGCGGATTTGTCCGGCGTCGCAGCGGACGCATTGTTTTTCTGCTTGAGCAACTCTTCCACCAGCGCCTTGTTGGTCAGTGCCGGGCGCAAATCCGGTTGACGTTCCAGTGCCTGTTCGTAAGCATCCAGCGCAGCCTCCAGCTCACCTCTTTTGGCCAGGGCATTGCCTCGATTGTAGTGGGCGTGGGCATCGTTGCCTTCAGCGAACCGCTCGGCGGCGCCCGCGTAGTCACCGGCTTCATAAAGCGCCACGCCTTGCCACTGATGATCGTCGAAACGCCGGGCGGCTTCGGCCGGGCGCTTCTGTTTGAGTAAATGGGCGCCTTGTTGATCAGGACGCAGCCAAATGTCTGCGAGATCGAAGGCGTAGCTCGGTTGAGGCAGTGCCAAAAGCAGCGGTAGACACAGCAGCCAACCGCGACGTCCCGCGCAGGCCGCGAGCAGCAACAGTGGCAGCAGCAGCCAATAACCCTGATCGGCCCAGGTGTCCAGGCGCAAGGTCTGACCGTCGTTGCGCAAGTTGCGTGGACCGTCGAGCAGGCCAAGGGCGTGCAGGTCGCTATCGTCAAGGCGCGCCTGGCGATAACGTCCATCCAGGTCGTAGACAAAGCTTTTCAAGCCAGGCTCGTCGAGGCGTGGCACGAGAATGGCGCCCTGTTCATCCTTGAGGAAACTGCCGTCTTCCTGGGTAATGGGCGAGCCTTCGGCGGTGCCGATGCCGAGCATCAGAAATTGAGTCGATTTGCCGTTCAGCGCGCGACGGATGCCCAGCCGCTCCTGGTCGGTCAGGGACGAACCAATCAGCAGAATCCGGCCGTTGCCCAGAGCCGCTTGTTCGAGCAGTGCCAGGGCCTTGAGCACCGCCAGGTCGGCGCGATGACCGGCTTCAGGCATCAACGACGGTTTTAGCGCATCCAACAGATTGCGGCTGGTGGAAAGATCATCTGACAGCGGTACCAGTGTGTGGGCACTGCCGGCGTAGACGACAATGGCGGTTTGCGCGTCGCTGCGAATCTGCAGCAGATCGAACAACTTGCGTCGTGCCTGTTCGAGTCGGTTGGGCATGACGTCGGTGGCGAGCATTTCCGGGGTCAGCTCGAGAATTACCACCAGCGGATCGGCGGGTTTCTGGCTGGTTTGCTCGACGCGCTCCCAACCCGGGCCCAACAGGGCGAGCACGGTCAACAGCCACGCGAGACCAAGGGCGATCCAGGGCAATTTACTGTCACGTCCACTGCCACCGCTGAGCAGTGCCGCATGAAAGGCCGGCGGCAGGATCATCTGCCAGCGCCCGGCGCGCTTCTTGCGGTGCCAGAGTTGCCAGAGCAACCAGCCAAGCACCGGCAGCAACAGTAGCCACCAGGGGCGGAACCAGTAAGGCCACAGCACACTCATCGACGCCTCCGCAGGCGCAGGCGCTTGAGACGCTGGCGCCAATCAGGCAGCAATTGCGTTTGCAAAAACAGATCCTTGGTAAACAGGCGTTGCAACGGGTTGTCCGGCCAGAGTACAGGAGCCACCAGCAGCATGCTCAACCACAGCGCCAGGGCCAGTGGCCAGTGATACAACGCTTGAGCCGGGCGGGCCTGGGTGGGTTGCTGGGCCACGGGCTCCAGTTGGTCGAGGGTGTCCTTGATTGCCTGCAGTTCCTTGCCGTCGCGAGCGCGGAAGTACTGGCCACCCGTGGCCTCGGCGATGGCCTTGAGGGATGGTTCGTCAAGGTCCAGGCTCGGATTGACGCCGAGAAAGCCGACCGTGCCACTTTGTTCCGGTTCGGCACCGATACCGATCGGGTAGATTTTCACACCTTCTTTGGCCGCCAGCCGCGCAGCGGTGAGTGGGCCGATTTCACCAGCATTGTTGGCGCCGTCGGTCACCAGAATCAGCACGCGGCTGGTTGCCGGACGCAGACGCAGGCGTTTGAGGGCCAAACCGATAGCATCGCCGATGGCGGTGTTTTTGCCCGCAATGCCGATGCGCGCTTCGTCGAGCCAGACTCGCACGGTGTGCCGGTCGAATGTCAGCGGTGCCTGCAGATAGGCCCGGCTGCCAAACAGAATCAGGCCGACACGGTCACCTTCGCGGCGTTCGAGGAAATCGCCGAGCAGGTGCTGGACCAACGACAGTCGGCTCACCTCTTCGTCCTGCCACTGCATGTCAGGGAAATCCATGGAGCCGGAAACGTCCACTGCCACCAGCAGATCGCGGCCGCTGGCGGCAATCGGCAAGGGTTCGCCGAGCCACTGCGGGCGCGCCGCCGCGACCAGCAGCAACAGCCATAGCAGCATGAACGGTGCCTGCTGGCGCCATGCCGGCAGGTTGGCCCGGGCGCGACGCCCGGCGAGGCCTTCGAGATCGCTGAGGAAGCTGACCTTGAGCGCCGGTTCGCCACTGTCGGCCACCGGCAATACGATGCGCATCAGCCACGGCAGTGGCAAAAGGGCAAAAATCCACGGCCAGGCGAACTCAAACATGTTTGCGAATCCACGTATCAACGGCCTGGGTCAGGCCGGCAATGGCCTTGTCGTCGAGTTTGCATTCGGGTTTGTACGCGCCTTCGACCAGCACCATCCAGCGGGTCAGGCCGGCCGCCGGGCAGCGGTTGTCGAGGAACGCCAGCCATTTGCGGCCGTTGAGGGTATGGCTCTGGCTGTAGGGGTAATGGTTGCGGCACAGGCGTTTGAGCAAGCCGTTGAGTTGCTGCAGCCAGGCACCGGCTGGCGCACCGTCGTAGGGTTTGGGCATCAGCGCCAGCTCCGCCAGGGCGGCAAGGCGCACCGGGTCAAGCGGCTGCTCGGCGCGTACCACGGGGCGCTTGACAGGAATAAAGCGACGCAGCTTCCACAGGCCCAATCCGATCAGTGGCACCAATAAAAGCAGCAACCACCAACCCGGTGCCGGAGGCCAGAATTCCACCGGTGGCGGGGATATCAGCGGTTGCAGTTGATCAAGGCTGCTCATCGACCTTTCCCCGGTTTCTGTGGGTTCAGGTATTCGCGCAATTGCTCGACCATCTCGCTCTGAGTACTCAAAGGCATCATCAGCACCCGTAGTTTCTGCGCGAGCAGCTCCCAGCGCGCGATGCGCAATTCGGCCTGGGCCCGGTAAACCTGGCGCAGGTCGAAATTCAGCGTGTCGAGCTCCAGTTGCGCTCCACGTTCGGCGAAACGTAAAAGGCCGGCGGCGGGCAGGGCATGATCCAGCGGATCGGACACCGGCAGCAGCAACAGGTCGCAATGGCGCGATAACAGGCTCAGCTGTTGCTCGGCGCTTTCCGATAGCGCGCGTTCATCGCAAATCACAATGACAAGGCTGCCCGGACGTGACACCTCCCGTGCGCGGCGCAAGGCAATGCCGAAGGCGTCGCGGTCCGGCTCGCCTTCGGTGCTCAGCGACTGGTTGACCCGCACCAGCCGGTTGAGCAATTGCAGCAGGCTTTGCTTGCTGCGCCGGGGCTTGATTTCGTAATGCACATTGTCGCCATACACCAGGCCGCCGACCCGGTCGTTGTGCCCCAGGGCTGCCCACCCGATCAGGCTCGCGGCCTGGGCGGCGAGTACCGACTTGAACATCAGGCCCGAGCCGAAAAACAGCCGGCGGCTTTGCTCGACCATGATGAAAATCGGCCGCTCACGTTCTTCGTGGAACAGCTTGGTGTGGGGTTCCTGGGTACGGGCGGTCACGCGCCAGTCAATGGTGCGCACATCGTCGCCGGCCTGATAGACCCGCACCTGATCGAAGTCGACGCCACGCCCGCGCAATTTGGAATGGTGCAGGCCGATCAGCGGGCTGCGCTGGCTCGGCGTGGAAAACAGCTGCACTTCACGCACGCGATGGCGCATCTCGATCAGGTCGGCGAGGCTGACACGAATGCCCGGCTCGGGCGGCAGGCTGGCGTTCATCGGGGTCAAGCGACGGCTACGACGTCGAGAATCCGCTGGACCACCCGGTCCTGATCGATGCCAGCGGCTTCGGCTTCAAAGGAAAGAATGATGCGATGGCRCAACACGTCGAACAGCACGGCCTGGATATCTTCCGGGCTGACGAAATCACGCCCGGCCAGCCAGGCGTGGGCCCGGGCGCAGCGGTCCAGGGCAATCGAACCGCGCGGGCTGGCGCCGTAGGCGATCCACTCGGCCATTTCCGGATCGAACTTGGCCGGGGTGCGGGTGGCCATGACCAGTTGCACCAGGTACTCCTCCACGGCGTCGGCCATGTACAAACCGAGGATTTCCTTGCGTGCGGCAAAAATCGTCTGTTGGGTAACCCGACGCTCAGGCTTCGCTTCGCCGTTCAGGGCTTCTCCACGGGCTTGCTGCAGAATCCGGCGCTCGACAGTGGCATCGGGAAAGCCGATTTTCACGTGCATCAGGAACCGGTCAAGCTGGGCTTCGGGCAGCGGGTAGGTACCTTCCTGCTCGATGGGGTTTTGCGTGGCCATCACCAGGAACAGCGGCGACAGCTCATAGGTGCTGCGCCCGACACTGACTTGCCGCTCGCCCATGGCCTCGAGCAAGGCCGACTGAACCTTGGCCGGAGCGCGGTTGATTTCGTCCGCCAACACCAGGTTGTGGAAGATCGGACCTTGCTGGAACACGAAGCTGCCGGTTTCCGGGCGATAGATTTCCGTACCGGTAATGTCGGCCGGCAACAGGTCGGGAGTGAACTGAATGCGGTGGAACTGAGCCTCGATGCCTTCGGCGAGTTCTTTGATGGCCTTGGTCTTGGCCAGGCCGGGAGCGCCCTCGACCAGCATGTGGCCGTCGGCGAGCAGGGCGATGAGCAAGCGCTCGATGAGTTTTTCCTGGCCGAGAATCTGCGTTGAAAGAAAGGTTCGCAGCGCGAGCAGCGCTTCACGATGTTCCATCGATGACTGTTCCTGCAAAAGGGTGGCCGAGGACGTTCGAAAATGCGCCAGGGCTGGGGGCGTTACTTTAATCCATCGCGGGGGGCGGCGACTAACGGCATTTTGTGCAAAGTGCGGGAAATGGTTGGTAATCGTTGTAGGAACTTTCTACAGGTTACAGGGTGGCGGTGTTCTCTCGGGCCTCTTCGCGAGCAAGCCCGCTCCCACAGTATCGGTGGTTGGCTTGCGATCTGCGTAACACATCAGGACCCTGTGGGAGCGGGCTTGCTCGCGAAGAGGCCCGCTCTCTTCCACTTCAGCCAGATCCGTCATGTCGGCATCAAAGGTGATTTCCAGCACATCATCGCCATTGAGCGCATCGGCATCAGCCGCCGCAATTTCGATCTTCAACAGGGCAGGGCTCAGGGTGACTTTCACGCCGTCGAGCGTCGAAGGCTCGCCGTCGAGGGTGATTTCCAGCTCGTCTTCATCCGGGTAGCGGCTCATCAGGAACATTTCGCCCTGTTCGCTGTGGCAGCAGAGCATGGCCATGTTGTCTTCTTCGTCGTCGCAAGGGTTGACGATCAAGAGGGCGGTTTTCATTTTCATGGGTAATTCCTGGCTCGACGAGCGTGGTAAACGCAACAAAGGGCGATTCTGCCAGCCTGCGCACATTTCTGCTCGTCCGAGTGTCAATGACCGGGTCGTGGACGGACAGAGTGCTACTGGTCATTTCTGGTACGAATGTCCCGTAAAACCGGACGGAAAACCGTCATTTTTCTGTGTGAATGCTAGTGTTGTTCGATGCGTATGCCTTGAGCAGCGTACCGTTGACCGAATATGTCGCAGCATCGCAAGCACGGGCCTTGCCGCTCTCGTTAAGCTGCGCAACGGATGAGCACCTGTAAAGGCATTGCGCTGCGCGCAGCCAGTCGCTTTTGCAGATGCCCATTCACGGAAGGTGAATGTGACCTGAGTGTCTCGTCCAGCTTCACCCACCTGTCACCCTGTTTCCTCTGCCCGAGAATCAGGAACAGGGTGACGGCTAGCTTTGAAACGTAGCCCCGAAAGGGGTTTCGCGCGACGCTTCCATCAATAACAAGCCCAAGCGGAGTACCACAGATGGCGTTCTTCACCGCAGCCAGCAAAGCCGACTTCCAGCACCAACTGCAAGCGGCACTGGCGCAGCACATCAGTGAACAGGCACTGCCACAAGTGGCGCTGTTCGCTGAACAATTCTTCGGCATCATTTCCCTTGACGAGCTGACCCAGCGTCGGTTGTCCGACCTCGCTGGCTGCACCCTTTCTGCATGGCGCCTGCTTGAGCGCTTCGATCACGCGCAACCGCAAGTGCGCGTCTACAACCCCGATTACGAACGCCACGGCTGGCAGTCGACCCATACCGCGGTCGAAGTGCTGCACCACGATCTGCCATTCCTGGTGGACTCGGTGCGTACCGAGCTGAACCGCCGCGGCTACAGCATCCATACCCTGCAAACCACCGTGCTGAGCGTGCGTCGTGGCAGCAAGGGCGAGTTGCTGGAAATCCTGCCGAAAGGCACCCAGGGCGACGACATTCAGCAAGAGTCGCTGATGTACCTGGAAATCGACCGCTGCGCCAACACCGCCGAGCTCAATGTCCTGAGCAAAGAGCTGGAGCAGGTGCTCGGTGAAGTCCGCGTGGCCGTTGGCGATTTCGAGCCGATGAAGGCCAAGGTCCAGGAAATCCTGACCAAGCTGGACAACAGCCAGTTCGCCGGCGAAGGCGACGAGAAGAGCGAAATCAAGAGTTTCCTGGAGTGGCTGGTGGGCAACCACTTCACCTTCCTCGGCTACGAAGAGTTCGTGGTCAGCGATGAAGCCGACGGCGGCCACATCGTCTACGACAAGGACTCCTTCCTCGGCCTGACCAAGCTGCTGCGTGCCGGCCTGACCTACGATGACCTGCGCATCGAAGACTACGCCGTGAACTACCTGCGCGAACCGACCCTGCTGTCGTTCGCCAAGGCCGCGCACCCAAGCCGTGTGCATCGTCCGGCTTACCCGGACTACGTGTCGATTCGCGAAATCGACGCCAACGGCAAGGTCATCAAGGAATGCCGTTTCATGGGCCTGTACACCTCGTCGGTGTATGGCGAGAGCGTGCGGGTGATCCCGTACATCCGCCGCAAGGTCGAGGAAATCGAACGCCGTTCGGGCTTCCAGGCCAAGGCTCACCTGGGCAAGGAACTGGCGCAAGTACTCGAAGTGCTGCCGCGCGACGATCTGTTCCAGACGCCAGTGGACGAGTTGTTCAGCACCGTGATGTCGATCGTGCAGATCCAGGAACGCAACAAGATTCGCGTGTTCCTGCGCAAAGACCCGTACGGCCGTTTCTGCTACTGCCTGGCCTACGTGCCGCGTGACATCTACTCCACCGAAGTGCGCCAGAAGATCCAGCAAGTGCTGATGGATCGCCTGAAAGCGACCGATTGCGAGTTCTGGACCTTCTTCTCCGAGTCCGTGCTGGCCCGCGTGCAGTTGATCTTGCGCGTCGACCCGAAAAACCGCCTCGACATCGACCCGCTGCTGCTGGAAAAAGAAGTGGTGCAGGCCTGCCGCAGCTGGCAGGACGACTACGCCGCCCTGACCATCGAAAGCTTCGGCGAAGCCCATGGCACCAACGTGCTGGCCGACTTCCCGAAAGGCTTCCCGGCCGGTTACCGCGAGCGTTTCGCAGCCCACTCGGCTGTGGTCGACATGCAGCACCTGCTGAGCCTCAACGAAAAAAATCCGCTGGTGATGAGCTTCTATCAGCCGCTAGGCCAGGTTTCCGGCCAGCGCATGCTGCACTGCAAGCTGTACCACGCCGATACTCCGCTGGCGCTGTCCGACGTATTGCCGATCCTGGAAAACCTCGGCCTGCGCGTGCTGGGTGAGTTCCCTTACCGTCTGCGCCACAACAGTGGCCGCGAGTTCTGGATTCACGATTTCGCGTTCACTGCCGCCGAAGGCATGGAACTCGACATACAGCAGCTTAACGACACGCTGCAGGACGCATTCGTCCACATCGTGCGTGGCGATGCCGAGAACGATGGATTCAACCGCCTGGTACTGACCGCCGGCCTGCCATGGCGCGACGTGGCGCTGCTGCGTGCCTACGCCCGCTACATGAAGCAGATTCGTCTGGGCTTCGACCTGGGCTACATCGCCAGCACCCTGAACAACCACGCCGACATCGCTCGCGAGCTGACCCGGTTGTTCAAGACCCGTTTCTACCTGGCGCGCAAGCTGACCGGCGACGATCTGGGAGATAAGCAGCAACGCCTGGAACAAGCGATTCTCAGCGCCCTGGACGACGTCCAGGTGCTGAACGAAGACCGCATCCTGCGTCGCTACCTGGACCTGATCAAGGCCACCCTGCGCACCAACTTCTACCAGACCGATGCCAACGGCCATAACAAGTCGTACTTCAGCTTCAAGTTCAACCCGCACTTGATTCCGGAGCTGCCGAAGCCGGTACCGAAGTTTGAAATCTTCGTTTACTCGCCGCGCGTCGAAGGCGTGCACCTGCGCTTCGGCAACGTCGCTCGCGGCGGTCTGCGCTGGTCCGACCGTGAAGAAGACTTCCGTACCGAAGTCCTGGGCCTGGTAAAAGCCCAGCAAGTGAAGAACTCGGTGATCGTGCCGGTGGGTGCGAAGGGTGGCTTCCTGCCGCGTCGCCTGCCACTGGGCGGCAGCCGTGACGAGATCGCGGCCGAGGGCATCGCCTGCTACCGCATCTTCATTTCGGGCCTGTTGGACATCACCGACAACCTGAAAGACGGCGCACTGGTACCACCGGCCAACGTCGTGCGTCATGACGACGACGACCCGTACCTGGTGGTGGCGGCGGACAAGGGCACTGCGACTTTCTCCGACATCRCCAACGGCATCGCCATCGACTACGGCTTCTGGCTGGGTGATGCGTTTGCGTCCGGTGGTTCGGCCGGTTACGACCACAAGAAGATGGGCATCACCGCCAAGGGCGCGTGGGTTGGCGTACAGCGCCACTTCCGCGAGCGCGGTATCAATGTCCAGGAAGACAACATCACCGTGGTCGGCGTCGGCGATATGGCCGGCGACGTGTTCGGTAACGGCTTGTTGATGTCTGACAAGTTGCAACTGGTCGCAGCCTTCAACCACCTGCACATCTTCATCGACCCGAATCCGGAGCCGGCATCGAGCTTCGCCGAGCGTCAGCGCCTGTTCGACCTGCCGCGTTCGGCCTGGTCGGACTACGACACCAGCATCATGTCCGAAGGCGGCGGGATCTTCTCGCGCAGCGCGAAGAGCATCGCGATTTCCGAGCAGATGAAAGAGCGCTTCGACATCGAGGCCGACAAGCTGACCCCGACCGAACTGCTGAATGCCTTGCTCAAGGCGCCGGTGGATCTGCTGTGGAACGGTGGTATCGGTACCTACGTCAAAGCCAGCAGCGAAAGCCACGCCGATGTCGGCGACAAGGCCAACGATGCACTGCGCGTGAACGGCAATGAACTGCGCTGCAAAGTCGTGGGCGAGGGCGGTAACCTCGGCATGACCCAGCTGGGTCGCGTCGAGTTCGGCCTCAATGGCGGCGGCTCCAACACCGACTTCATCGACAACGCCGGTGGCGTGGACTGCTCCGACCATGAAGTGAACATCAAGATCCTGCTGAACGAAGTGGTTCAGGCCGGCGACATGACCGACAAGCAACGTAACCAGTTGCTGGCGAGCATGACCGACGAAGTCGGTGGTCTGGTGCTGGGCAACAACTACAAGCAGACTCAGGCCCTGTCCCTGGCAGCCCGTCGCGCCTTGCCGCGGATTGCCGAATACAAACGCCTGATGAACGATCTGGAAGGCCGCGGCAAGCTGGATCGCGCCATCGAGTTCCTGCCGGCCGAAGAAGCCATCAACGAGCGGATCGCGGCAGGCCATGGCCTGACCCGTGCCGAGCTGTCGGTGCTGATCTCCTACAGCAAGATCGACCTCAAGGAGCAGTTGCTGGGCTCCCTGGTGCCGGACGACGACTACCTGACCCGCGACATGGAAACCGCTTTCCCGCCAACGCTGGTGAGCAAGTTCTCCGCGGCCATGCGCCGTCACCGTCTGAAGCGCGAAATCGTCAGCACCCAGATCGCCAACGATCTGGTGAACCACATGGGCATCACCTTCGTTCAACGACTCAAAGAGTCGACCGGCATGAGCCCGGCGAACGTGGCCGGCGCCTACGTGATCGTGCGTGACATTTTCCATCTCCCGCACTGGTTCCGTCAGATCGAAAACCTGGATTACCAGGTTTCGGCCGACGTTCAACTGGAACTCATGGATGAGCTGATGCGCCTGGGCCGTCGCGCCACGCGCTGGTTCCTGCGTGCCCGTCGCAACGAGCAGAACGCTGCCCGTGACGTCGCGCACTTCGGTCCGCATCTGAAGGAGTTGGGCCTCAAGCTCGACGAACTGCTCAGTGGCGAGATCCGTGAGAACTGGCAGGCTCGCTATCAGGCGTACGTCGCAGCCGGTGTGCCGGAGTTGCTCGCGCGCATGGTGGCTGGCACTTCGCACCTGTACACCCTGCTGCCGATCATCGAGGCTTCCGACGTGACCGGCCAGGACCCCGCGGACGTGGCCAAGGCCTACTTCGCCGTGGGCAGCGCGCTGGACATCACCTGGTACCTGCAACAGATCAGCGCTCTGCCGGTTGAAAACAACTGGCAGGCCCTGGCCCGTGAAGCGTTCCGCGATGACGTCGACTGGCAGCAACGTGCGATCACCATCTCGGTCCTGCAACAGGGCGACGGCACCCAGGAAGTGGAAACACGGCTCTCCCTGTGGATGGCGCAGAACGACAGCATGATCGAGCGCTGGCGCGCCATGCTGGTGGAAATCCGTGCCGCCAGCGGCACGGACTACGCCATGTACGCGGTAGCCAACCGCGAGCTGCTGGACCTGGCATTGAGCGGGCAAGCGGTAGTGCCTGCCCTTGTCGCCGCCGAGCTGGAACCGGCGGCCTGATCAGGCGTTGAATGAAAAAGCCCCGCATTGAAAGATGCGGGGCTTTTTTTTGCTTGAGGTTCAGGGGAGTTTGTACTGGCCTCTTCGCGAGCAGGCTCGCTCCTACAGGTAGCATGCGGTCAACTGTAGGAGCGAGCCTGCTCGCGATAGGGTCTTCAGTTTCAATACAACTTCTGGCTTTGTTTAGAATCAAGCATCGACACATTACTTGTCGGGCTGGTCAGTAAATTGCTGAGCGACTGGTCAAACTTTTGCAATGCCCTGACTTGCACGTTCTGTTGTTCGTTAATGTCCGCAACTATATCTTCACTACGTTTATAGTCCGCCCAGACCGGACTAAGTGCTTTGGCATCGTGACCTTTTGCAGTACCGATGTAATTGAAGTTTTTGTCATAGAAGTCTGCACTGACATCCGCCTGTATGTCTGAACTGCGCGACGTTATCAGTTGACTGCGGGTGTCGACCACCGCCATCACATCCGGTTTCGCGGCCCTGAGGCTCTGCATGTCCGGATACACGGTAACCGAGCCGAATTGCCGTTGCAGGGAGGCCTTGACCCAATCCACGGCCAGGTCTGGCCTGGAAGTGGCTACGTAGGCGTCATGAATCGGCTGCACCAGCAGACTCTGACCGAAACCCGTGCCGGCGTTGGCCTGGTAGTCCCGAAGGTAGGCGCGGTTGGTCTGAGTATTCTGGCTGTAGACGATGCCCAGCGAGACATGGCTGCCGTTGGTAATACGGGTGGTTCCGCTGCGGCCTACCGGTTCGGTAAAGATACCGCTCAGCGAAGAAACCGCTGTCGGCGCGGTGGGGATCGAGCAACCGGTTAAAACAACGGCCATGGTCAACGTACTGGCAAGCACAAGTTTCATGGTGTTTCTCCAGTGAATCAACTTCAGTCGAAAGTTAAAGTTGCCGGTGTTTTAYCGGCGGTGACTCAAGACTAAACCCTGGATGATTTATTTAAATAGCCAATATCCACCCTTGTCAGGCGACCAATAGTTTTGTTTGGTTTAAAAGCTTTCGGTTAATTGCGCGAGGAAATTAAAAGGCCCGAATTCGCGATTCGAGCCTTTTTATTTATAGCTGTACGTTCAGCCATCAGTGTTCCAGTGGGATCAACACTTTCTCATCGGGGGCCAATACCATGAACACCAGCAACCTGGCCGGCCGGGTCGCGCTGGCGTTTTTCGACACCATGTGTTCCGACCCGGCCGGTTCATACCAGAACTCACCGGCCTTGAAGGTTTTCGCCGCCTCGCCTTTGACTTGGGAAATGATCTCTCCCGAAATGACATAAGCCATGGCGGTGCCTTCGTGCTTGTGGGCGATGGAGGACTGCCCCGGCTTGTAATCGACCTCGATCATCAGCGCTTTTTTACCGGGGACGTTTTTCAGCATTTCGTCCTGCAGGACAGTGACCTTTTCCGAAGGGTCATGGGCAAACGCCGACGCGCAGGCCATCAGGGCCAGGGCAGCAAGGGGGGCAGCACAGAAGCGCAACACGTTCATGGTTCTTTACCTGCGGTGGGTTAGTTGTCGAAAACAACAGTAGTCCGCAAGCAATAGAGGTTAAACAGCCAATATTCTGGAAGGCGAGGGGACCAATTACAGAAGATTCCGGGCCAATGGAGAAAAAATTTTGGCGAGGGAGCAAGCTCCCTCGCCACAGGTATCGGTTAAACGATCGGAAAACTGTTGAAGTCCACGGCATTGGCCAGTTGGCTATCGATCAGGCCGATGAAGCCCTGGACCTCCGGGCAGTTGAAATGCGATCGCATGGCCGCTTCCGATTGCCAGTGGGCGCTGACAGTCCAGCGATTGGTGTCCTCGGGGCAGCGGTCGACCATATAGGAATCGCAGCCGGGAAGTTCACGCAGGGTTTCGACAATCTTCTGCAATTGCCTGCCCAGTTCATCCGAGCGGCCGGCGGCGGCCTGTACCTGTACGGTGTTGATCACTTCATAGGACATTGCTCACACTCCTGAATCAGGCCGGACGAATCCTGCTCATTGAGGGATAACGCCTATGCAGGATAGGCCTGAGCCTCGGGACCGCCAATAGCCAATCGCCGGATAAAGCCGCAGGCCAATCCGTCAGGCCACCTGCTGCAAGATGTCGCGCAAACGATCCAGGGCGATGTCGATGTCGAGGGTTTCGATGGCGCCAAAACCGAAGAAAAGCCCGGCCCTTGGCGTTTCCTGATAGAAAAAGCTGTCGATGGCATAGAGCCCGACTTCGACTTTTTTCGCCAGTTCGATCACCAATGGAATATCCAGCGACACTTTGCACAGCACCGCCATGTGGAAACCGGCGGTGGACGGCACTGCCTCCAGCCAGGGCGAAAGATCGCCGGCCATTCGTGTCAGGATCCGCTCGCGGCGCCCGGCATAGATCGTATGGCAGCGCCGGATGTGCTTGAGCAGGCAGCCTTCGGCGATGAACTTGGCCAGCGCCCATTGCGGCAGGGTCGAGGTGTGCAGGTCGGTGAGCTGTTTGGCACGCACCACGGCCTCGAGGATCGCCGGCGGCAGGATCGCATAGCCGAGCCGCAGTTCCGGCAACAGGGTTTTGGAGAACGTCCCGACGTAAGCGACGATCCCGCGTTCATCCATGCTTTGCAGGGAATCGGTGGGGCGGCCCTCGTAGCGAAATTCACTGTCGTAGTCGTCCTCGATGATGATTGCGCCCAACTCATGGGCCTTGGCCAGCAGTGCTTCCCGGCGCGCCTGGCTCATCGGCATGCCCAGCGGGAACTGGTGCGAAGGGGTGACATAGATCAGACGAGTGCCGCGAGGAATCCGGTCCACCACAATGCCTTCGGCGTCTACCGGTACGCCAATCACCGTGGCGCCATGGGTGCCGAACAGCAGCCGCGCCGGCGGGTAGCCGGGGTCCTCCATGGCGACCAGGCTACCCGGACTGATCAGCACCCGGGCAATCAGGTCCAGCGCCTGCTGCGCGCCGTTGCACACCACCACATCCTCATCCTGACAATTGACCCCGCGGGAGAACGCGATGTGCTGCGCAATGGCGTTGCGCAGCGCCGGCAAGCCCTCGGGCAGGCTGTACAAGCCCTTGGAACCGGCCATCTGGCGCAGCGCGTGAGAGGTGCAGCGCCGCCAGTCATCCTGGGGAAACTGGCCTTTGCTGGTGGCGCCTCCAATGAAGTCGTAGCGCAGCGAGCCTTCCAGGGTCGGGTGACGCAGAAACACCGGCAGGTTGCGCCAGGACTCGATCACCTCGAAGCCGCCAAGCTCGGTGTGGCTCTGTTTACGCTGCACCTTCGACGAGCGCGCATTGACGTAGGTGCCTTTGCCGACCACCCCGGTGAGGAAGTTTTCGTAGGTCAGCTGGGCGTAGGTATCGGATATGGTCTTGCGCGAAATACCCAATTGTTCGGCCAGCAGACGGCTGGGCGGCAGTTGCGTCCCGGCAGTCAGGCGACCGGACTCGATGGCGCTGCGCAGTTGGTTGTACAGCTGGCCGGCCAGGTCCTTGCGACCGTTGATGACAACATGTAGTTCCATACCGGCGAGGCTCCGGGGCGATTGAGGCGCGTGTGCGTCGCGCAAGATTACCCCTATCCGCCGGTGGTACAGAAGTTGTGCAGTGGAAAAACCGTCAATTGGTCTGGTGGCGGTGGTCCCCGGGGAATTCGCCCAATTGGATCTGTCATGCCCCCGCGCCAGCGACTACCGTGGAGGTTACATCACGGCTGCACGAGATCGCTCCATGAACCCCCGTCTGGACTACTACAGCGCGTCCCCCAAAGCGATGAAAGCCATGATCGCCATGGAGGCCCTGACCAGCAGCCTGAGCATCGAGCCGGGCCTGCTGCACCTGATCAAGATTCGCGCATCGCAGCTTAACGGCTGTGCCTTTTGCACCGACATGCACTCGGTGGATGCCAGGCGCCTGGGCGAAAGCGATAGGCGCCTGTATTCCATCGTGGTCTGGCGTGACAGCAACTTTTTCAATCCGCGGGAAAGAGCCGCGCTGGCCTGGACCGAGGCGGTCACCTTACTCTCCGAAAGCCACGTGCCGGACGATGTCTACGTCCAAACCCGGGAGCAGTTCAGTGAAAGCGAAATGGTTGACTTGACCATCGCCATCACCACCATCAACAGCTGGAATCGCCTGGCCGTGAGCTTTCGGCAAACACCCAGCGCCTGAGTCATTGTCATGGCAGGTTCATGAACGTTGCGCAGGATGCAACTGTCAGTGTCAGGTCGACAGGGAGTCCTCGATGTCAGTCATGGAAATCTGCACCCGACGGGGTGCTGCCAAGTATCGTGTAGCGATCGATAAAAACGCGTCCTGGCGCCAGTTGGCAGCGGGTATCGACCCCGAACTGGCGCTGTGTTTCACCGTCAGCGCCCGTTGTGGTTGTTTCATGCAGGCCGCCCGCAGTCTCAACATCAAGGCCACCCGTCTGCGCAGGCAACTGGTGCTGCTGGAAACGCAGCTCCAGTGTTCACTGTTCAACCTTTCAGAAAATGGTTTCAGCCTCAGTCGCGATGGCTTGCGCTTGCACGCACAACTGATCGCGCTGGCCCATGAGCGTGATTTGCCGGTGATCGAGCAGCCGTTGATTCGCCTGGCCGTGGCCGATTCGATCCTGCATGACATTCTCGGACGTAACCTGGTTGCACTGCTGCGACGTAATGCCAGTGTGCGCCTGGACATCATGACGCTCGACAGCGAGTTGTCCCTGCAAGCGGTCAGCGCCGACGTGGTGGTGTGGCTGGGCAATACCGAGTCGCCGTTGCCGGGGCCGAGCTTTGCCACCACCGAACCCCGGCGTCTGGTGCAACTGCAATACCTGCCGCACATTGCCAAGCGCTACTCGCGGGTCGCTTCCAGGCCGGAAAGCCTGGATGAACTGGCCGATTTTCTCCTGGTGCAATGGCGACAGGACTGCCAGGTTGAAAGCTTCCGGCCATGGAATGCACTGGTGGATCAACGCCTGGCCGGGGCGGTGCAACTGCAATCCTACGAGCTGATGCTGGAGATGATCCGTTGCGGCGCCTGCATCGGCCTGCTGCCACACTACATGAGCCACTTCGACCGCGGGCTGGTTGCCTTGCCGGGCTTGTTTGCCCAGCCGATGCAACGTCAGGTGTGGATGGCAGTCAATGCCGAGTCACAGGGTACAGCGCAGGTGCGGATGATCGTCGAGTTGATTGAAAACACCTTCGGCGAGCGTCGGGAGTGGTTCGAAAGCTGAGTGCGATCCATCTGTGGGAGCGGGCTTGCTCGCGAAGGCGTCATCACATTCAACATTGAAGGTGTCTGGTCAACCGCTTTCGCGAGCAAGTCGGATCGCCGCACCGCCGCTCCCACATTGGTTCTCGCCATGCTGGAAGGAAGCGTTATAGAGTGAACGGCCATGTCTGCTTCAAGGATGATTCACCCATGCCAGCCACTGATCCCGTCATCACCCTCGAACGCTTCAACGAATCCCATATCGAAGGCATTACGGCGCTGTACAACGATCCTGCAATCGCCCGCCAAACCCTGCAAATGCCGCTTCAGTCCACCGAACTCTGGCGCAGTCGCCTGGCGCTGGATAACGAACGCCTGGTGAAAGTGGTGGCCCTGCATCAAGGCACGGTCATCGGCAACATTGGCCTGGAGCAGTTCTCGCGCATTCGTCGCAGCCATGCCGGCAGTTTCGGCATGGGCGTTGCGGTGGCGTGGCAGGGCAAGGGCGTGGGCTCCAGGCTGCTCGCTACGGCGCTGGATATCGCCGACAACTGGATGAACCTGCAGCGCGTCGAGCTTTCGGTGTACGCCGACAACGAAGCGGCCATTGCGCTGTATCGCAAGTTCGGTTTCGAAACTGAAGGCCTGTTGCGTGATTACGCCGTACGCGACGGTGTGCTGGTGGACACCTTGAGCATGGCGCGCCTGCGTCGCACGCCCAAGGCTGGTTGAGTCAGTCGCCCAAGGCGAACGCCACCGCAGCTTGCGCATGCAGCTCGGTGGTGTCGAGCAAGGGCAGGGTGCTGTGTTCGGGTTTGATCAGCAAACCGATTTCCGTGCAGCCAAGGATGATCGCCTGGGCGCCGCGCCGAGTCAGTGCCTTGATCACCTGCTGATACACCTGGCGTGAGGCTTCGCTGATCACGCCGACGCACAACTCGTCGTAGATGATCCGGTGCACGGCCTGGCGCTCCTCGGCCTCCGGCACCAGCACCGTCAAGCCCCGGGCAGCGAGGCGTGCCTTGAGGAAGTCCTGTTCCATGGTAAACGCGGTGCCCAGCAAACCCACCTTCAATGCACCGGCCTCGACCGCTGCCTGAGCGGCCGGATCAGCGATGTGCAGGAAGGGAATGTCGATGGCGGCCTGAATCTGCCCGGCGACCTTGTGCATGGTGTTGGTGCACAACACCACGCAATCGGCGCCACCTGCCTGCAAGCGCTGCGCGGCATCCACCAGGATCAACGCCGCGTCGTCCCAGCGACCGGCGTGCTGGGCCTGTTCGACAGGGCCGAAGTCGACGCTGTACATGAGCAATTTCGCCGAACGCAACGGCCCGAGGCGCTCGCGTACCTGCTGGTTGATCAGACGGTAATACTCGGCGCTGGACTCCCAGCTCATGCCGCCGATCAGGCCGATGGTGCGCATATCGTGCTCCGTTTGTCAGGTGAAGTGCGCACCTACAGTGCCCGCGATTACGCGACGGTGCAAACTGTCGTCAGGTATTAGTCGTACGCAGCGTGCGCGCATCTGCCATGCTCGAAGTCCGCAGTACCGCTCCAACCAAAGGAACACCGCAATGGACGACGTACGGCAACTGGGCGAGATGCTTCGCCACTACGCAGAAAGCGAAGCGCACAAAAAACAAGTGTTTGAGGCGCAATCGGCCGAGTGGGCGACGCGCATCGGCGATCTGTTCGATCAGATCCAGCAATGGCTGGAGCCGGTGCTGGCGCCGAATCTGCTGGAGGTGAAACGCGAAGCCTATGTTGCGTTCGGGCCGAGCGTGCCGGTCGAGACGTCGACGTTCAAGACCGAAAAATTGTCCATTGCGATTGCCGGCAAACCGGTGGAGTTCGTGCCGGATGTGATGGGCGCCGGTGGGCAGATTTCCCTGGCAGTGATGGGCTTTACCGCTGCGCGCTATGGCAGCGTTTCGCTGGTGTGCCTGCCGCCGTCGAACGCCTGGCAGTGGCGCAAGACCAATGGCTTGAAAGACCCGGATACCTTTGCGTTCGATGCGGATTTTCTGGCGCAGCAGCTACAGGTTTTGATCCCCCGGGATCGTGGCTGACAGGTTCCAGTTTTGTGAACAATAAATATCCCATGTGGGAGCGGCGTTGCATCAGAAATCGGTGTTTCCCCAGCCTGGCTTCGCCTCTTCGGGCGCCACTGCATTGATGGTCTTCCCGGTAGCCGCCTCCACCCGTCGAGCCACCTCAGGGTCGTCGGCAAACGGGATCAGGCTGGCGTCATCCAGGCTCTCGGTGGTCTGGTGGCGCAAGCAGTATTCGATGGCGAACCACAGAAACCCCATACCCAGCAGGTTCAGCACGACTTCAGTCATCAGGCTATCTGCGCCTCACGTTCCACCATCGCCACGTCCGTTACCCGCACCGTGCGCCACACGTTGTAGGCCATCAGCAACATGCCCATGAGGAAGAACACCCCACCAGCAAAGCGCACGACGAATCCCGGATGGCTGGCCTGCAAGGCTTCGACGAAGGAGTAGGTCAGCGTGCCGTCATCGTTGATCGCGCGCCACATCAGGCCCTGGGTGATGCCGTTGACCCACATCGAGGCGATGTACAGCACGGTGCCGATGGTCGCCAGCCAAAAGTGCAGGTTGATCAGCGGCGTGCTGTGCATCTGCTCACGTCCGAATACCTTCGGCACCATGTGATAGGTCGCACCGAAGGTAATCATCGCCACCCAGCCGAGCGCCCCGGCGTGCACGTGGCCGATGGTCCAGTCGGTATAGTGGGAGAGGGCGTTGACGGTCTTGATCGCCATCATCGGTCCTTCGAAGGTCGACATGCCGTAGAAGGCCAGGGACAACACCAGGAAACGCAGGATCGGGTCGGTGCGCAACTTATGCCAGGCGCCCGACAGGGTCATCATACCGTTGATCATTCCGCCCCAGCTCGGCGCCAGCAGGATCAGCGACATGGCCATGCCCAGCGACTGAGCCCAGTCCGGTAGCGCGGTATAGTGCAAGTGGTGCGGACCGGCCCAGATGTACAGGGTGATCAGCGCCCAGAAATGCACGATCGACAAACGATAGGAATACACCGGGCGGCCGGCCTGTTTCGGCACGAAGTAATACATCATCCCCAGGAAGCCGGTGGTCAGGAAAAAGCCCACGGCGTTGTGCCCGTACCACCACTGGACCATGGCGTCGGTGGCTCCGGAGTACACCGGGTAGGACTTGAACCAGCCCACCGGAATCGACAGGTGGTTGACCACGTGCAACATCGCAATGACCACGATGAACGCACCGAAGAACCAGTTGCCGACATAGATGTGTTTGGTCTTGCGCTGCACCACGGTGGTGAAGAACACGATGGCATAAGCGACCCAGACCACGGTCATCCACACCGCGCCGGAGAACTCGATCTCGGCGTATTCCTTGGTGGTGGTGTAGCCCAGCGGCAGGGTGATCAGCATCACCACAATCACCGACTGCCAGCCCCAGAAGGTGAACGCAGCGAGTTTGTCCGAGAACAGTCGCACCTGACAGGTGCGCTGCACCGCGTAATAACTGGCGGCGAATTGCGCGCTGCCGGCGAAACCGAAAATCACCAGGCTGGTGTGCAGCGGGCGCAAGCGGCCGAAGGTGGTCCACGGCAGGTCCAGGTTCATCTGCGGCCACACCAGTTGCGAGGCGATCCACACGCCCATCGCCATCCCGACGATGCCCCAGATCACGGTCGCCACGACGAATTGGCGCACGACCTTGTAGTTATAGGCCTGTCCGATAGTTGTTGTGCTCATGATCGATGCTTCCACGGTTGCAATGCCGTGCACTGTAGAAATCCCGATGAAAACAAAACAGGCTCAGGACACTTTCATTTATGCAGATCAGATTTGAGAGCCGCCGGCGGCCATCTGCTGCGTTCTGATACGGTTTTTATGCATTCAGGTGAATCTGTAATGATCTGCGCCGCAGGTCCATAGTCATGCCACACAAGAACCGCATACACCCCACCGCCCGTAGCAGCTGCCGAGCAACGCGAGGCGGCGTTCGGCGGCGCAGCCGTCGTAAACCCTGTGTCCGTGGTTCAACTGACATTCCGCGTCTTCGGATTTCACGACGGCTGCGCCGCCGAACGCCGCCTCGCGTTGCTCGGCAGCTGCTACGGGCGAGGCGAAGTTACGGGGGATGCGCGGTCAATCCTGATGAGGTATTTACATGTATCAGTACGATGATTATGACCGGGCGCTGGTGTTCGAGCGGGTTGCGCAGTTTCGCGATCAGGTCGAGCGCTTCATGGCCGGTGAGCTGAACGAAGAAGAGTTCCTGCCGTTGCGCCTGCAGAACGGCCTGTACATGCAAAAACACGCCTACATGCTGCGCGTCGCCATTCCCTACGGCACGCTGAGTGCCCGGCAGATGCGCACGCTGGCGAGCATCGCCCGGGATTACGATCGCGGTTACGGCCATTTCACCACCCGGCAGAACATGCAGTTCAACTGGATCGAACTGGCCCAGGTACCGGACATCCTCGAACGCCTGGCCCAGGTGGAAATGCATGCGATCCAGACCTCCGGCAACTGCGTGCGCAACGTCACCACCGAAGCTTTTGCCGGGGTTGCGGCAGACGAAATGATCGACCCGCGACCGCTGGCGGAAATCCTGCGGCAGTGGTCGACCATCAACCCGGAATTCCTGTTCCTGCCACGCAAGTTCAAGATCGCCATCTGCTCGGCCGAACAGGACCGGGCGGCGATCATGATGCATGACATCGGCCTCTATCTTTACCCTGGCAACGATGGGCAAATGCTCCTGCGGGTGATCGTTGGCGGCGGTCTGGGGCGCACGCCTATCCTCGGTTTGCAGATCCGCGAAGGCCTGCCGTGGCAGCACCTGCTGTCCTACGTCGAGGCGGTGTTGCGGGTGTACAACCGCCATGGCCGGCGGGACAACAAATACAAGGCGCGAATCAAGATCCTGGTCAAGGCCCTGGGCATAGAAGCCTTCGCCCGGGAAGTGGAGGAGGAGTGGCAGTACCTCAAGGACGGTCCGGCGCAACTGACCCTTGACGAGTTCGAGCGTGTGGCCAGTGCTTTCGTCGCGCCGCCTTATCGTGTGCTGGCGGACACCAGCCTCGATTACGGCACGCACCTGGCCGACAACCCGGCGTTCGCGCGCTGGGTGCTGCGCAATGTTCAGCCGCATAAAGTGCAGGGTTACGCCAGCGTGGTGTTGTCGACCAAACCTGGCAGCGCTTCGCCACCGGGCGACGTCACGGATAAACAAATGGAAGCGGTGGCCGACTGGGCCGAGCGCTTCGGTTTCGGCGAGATCCGCATTGCCCACGAACAGAACATCGTCCTGCCGGACGTGCCAAAAGCCGACCTGTTCGCGCTGTGGCGTCTGGCTTGCGAACACAATCTGGGCAGCGCCAATGCCGGTTTGCTCACCGACATCATTGCTTGCCCCGGCGGTGATTTCTGCGCGTTGGCCAATGCCAAGTCGATCCCCATCGCCCAGGGCATTCAGGCGCGTTTCGATGACCTCGACTACCTGCACGATCTGGGTGACATCAGCCTCAATATCTCCGGCTGCATGAACGCCTGCGGTCACCACCACATCGGCAACATCGGCATCCTCGGCGTCGATAAGAACGGCAGCGAGTGGTACCAGATCACCCTCGGCGGCGCCCAGGGCAAGAACAGCGCGCTGGGCAAGGTCATCGGCCCGTCGTTCAGCGCCGCCGAAGTGCCGCAGGTGATCGGGCAGATCATCGAGACTTTCGTGCGCTATCGCGAGAGCGAGGAGCTGTTTGTCGACACCGTGCAGCGCATCGGCCTCGAGCCGTTCAAGGAAGCGGTCTATCCGAAAGTGCTGGAGGTGTCGGCATGAACAATCTGTTGCGGCTGGAGGAGGGCGTGGCGCGGATTGTGGCGGATGATCCATGGACACTGTTGCGGGCCCCGGAGCAACCAGTGCCTGACGGTGCCGTGATCCTGCCGCTCGCCCTATGGCTGGAAAACCCACGGCAACAGGGTGTGTGGCTGGGGCCGGACGATGAAGTTGAAAGTCTCAAGCCATGGTTTGCCCAGCTGCCGCTGATCGCCCTGGACTTCCCGAGCTTTCGTGATGGTCGCGGCTACAGCCAGGCCTATCTGCTGCGCACCCGATTGGGTTGGGCCGGCGAGTTGCGCGCCATCGGCGATGTCTTGCGCGATCAACTGAGCCACATGCGCCAATGCGGTTTCGACAGCTTCGCCGTGCGCGAAGACAAATCCGCCGAGGATGCGTTGAAAGGCCTGGCGGGGATGAGTGTGCTGTACGGGCGTTCGGTGATCGAGCCGCGGCCGTTGTTCAGACGTCGTTGAAGTTTTCGCCCGGTGCGTTGATTTTATCTTGTTCGTTGTAGCAGCTGCCGAGCAGCGCGAGGCTGCGTTCGGCTGCGCAGCAGTCGTGAAATCAAACAATGCGGTAATCAGGAATACCGCGTTCGCAGGGTTTACGACGGCTTCGCCGCCGAACGCAGCCTCGCGCTGCTCGGCAGCTGCTACAAGAGGTTCTACTTCAATGCCGGATCCCCCATGTTGATTTTCTTCCAGCCTTGCAGCAGCACCTGGGCCTTCGGTTCCTGTCCGTTGTCGAGGTAGTACTGGATCAGCGACAGCCGCGCATTGCGGTTGGCCGGCTGAACTTTCAACAACCTTTCCAGCTCCTCGAACGCGGCATCCACCTTGCCGCTGTCATGCAGGGCCACCGCCAGCACGTAGCCGTACTGCGGACTCTGCGGCTCCAGTTGCGCGGCTTTGCGCAGGAACGGCATGGCCTGGTCGGCTTTGCCCGCGCGTACCAGCGACAGGCCCTGAGTATGTTGCAGCAGGGCGGCGTCCGGGTGTTCCTTGAGGCTTTGCGCCATTAGCGCCTGGGCTTCCTGAGCGCGGCCGTTGGCTTCCAGCCATTGCACCAGCGTTACCAGTGCCGGGTAGAAGTCCGGATCTCGCTCGAGCGCAGATCGCAGCAGGCCTTCGACATCACCACCACGACCACTGGCCTGATACAGCATCGCCAGGTTGAGATTGGCTTCGCCGCGTTCGGCCAGGCTTTTCTGCACCGTTTCGTATTCGGCGATGGCGGCATTCCAGCTGTCCTGGGCGCCGCCCAGACCGTTGCGTGCCACGCTGAGCAAGTCCCGGGCTGCGGCGATGCGCACGGCTTTCACCGGGTCACTGAGCAACGGCGTCAATAGCTGTGCACGCTCCGCTGGCGGCAGGAAAGCGCTGATCGCCCGGATGGCGCTTTCACGTACTTGCGGGGCCGGATTGCCCAGATCCTTGGTCGCCAGTTTCAACGCCTGTTCGCTGGGGTACATCGGCAATTCGGCCAGCAAGGTCGCCCGTTGAATAGCTGGCAGATTGCTGCGTTGCAACTGCTCGTACAAGGCTTGTGCCGCGCCGGGCTGGCCGTTGCGAATCAGCCACAGGCTTTCGTCGTAGCGCGGGGCTTGCGGGGTACTGGCGGTATTCCACAGCTTGAATTGTCCGGTGATTTTGTCGCCGTCCTTGCCCTGGTGGCAGGTCAGGCAAGCGTCCGGCGTGCCGAGCTTTTTCGCTCGCTCGGGATTGGGAATGCTGAAGCTGTGGTCATGCCGGAAGTCGTTGCCCATGTAGAACTTGCCGGGCATGTGGCAATCCACGCACTGCGAACCCGGTTGGCCCATAGTGTGGCGGGTGTGTTCGATGGAATCGTAGTTTTTCGCTTGCAGGCCTTTGCCGTCGACGCCTTCCACGGTGGTTTTGCCGGCGGTGTTGTGGCATTGCAGACACAGACCGTTGCCCGGCGCCCTTAGCTGCGTGCTGTGAGGGTTGTGGCAGTTGCTGCAACGCACGCCCTTGTCGAACATTTTGCTCTGGGCAAAGGAGCCGTGTTCGAACACTTCGTCCTTGATCTTGCCGTCCAGCGCATACAGCTCGCGGGTCAGGACGCTTGGCAGATAGTCGTCCATCAGGCGCTTGCCAACCGTGTAACCGTCGTCCAGCGGTGCGCGGCGCGAGTGGCAGCGGGCGCAGGTTTCGATTTCCACGGTGGCGTTCCTGTCCTTGAGGTCGACGGCAAATCCGGCATGGATCAGGTCGGTTTTCTTCGCGGTCCACTCCAGGTGACTGGACGCGGGGCCATGGCAGGCCTGACAGCCGACACCGAGGCTGTTCCAGTGGCTGTCGAAGGTGTTTTTTGCCGCATCGAAATTGCGCTTGTAACCGGTGGTGTGACACTCGACGCACATGAAGTTGGCGTTCTGGCTGGGTTTGCTCCAGTGCAGCGGGTTCTTGAAGGTCACGCCCTGGCCCGGATACAAGTGAAACCAGCGCTGCTTTTCGGTATCCCAGGCCACGCCGAGGGCCTGAAGCCGACCTTCGCCGACCTCGATCAAGTATTGCTGCAACGGGGCAACGCCAAAGGTGTAAGCGACCTTGAAGTCGGCATTCTTGCCATCGATACCCGGTGTGTTGACCCAGAATTCGTCGCCTTTGCGCGAGAACACCGTGGCCTCTTTTTCGGCCCTGAAGGTGACGTTATTGAAGTCGCCGAGCATCGTTTCGACGTTGGCCTCCTGCATCGCCAATTGGTGATGGGAGCCTTGCCAGTCCTTGACCTGCTCGCCGTGGCAGCCCTGGCATTGTTGCTCATCGACCATTTTCGCCGGCGCGATAGCGACCGGTTGCGGTTTGGCCGGTTGCACGGCAGGTGTGCTGACGGGAGCAGGCTTGAGTGGCGCCGGGGTGCTGCTCTGCAAAAACCAGCCGATGCCCGCCACGGCCAGGAGCAGGATGCCGATGGTGACAGGGAACAGATAACGCTTGATCAGGGTCGGTTGCGAATCAGGGTTTGGGGCTGCAGCTTTATTTTTATGTTTCGGCATTACGACTTCCATGGTCCAGGTGCGTTTGCCGTCAGGCGCGCGTTGAAGCTTGATGCAGCTTTGCCGGATGGTCGGCGGGTGTCAAATGGCATTGTTTTGAGGCTGATGGCCCCTTCGCGGGCAAGCCCGCTCCCACAGGTTTGGTGTTGTTCACAACATTTGAGTACGACACAACTCCCTGTGGGAGCGAGCCTGCTCGCGATGGCGGCCGCCAAGACACCGCATCACTCCCCGACAAACCACCGGTAATACGGATTCCCGGAATCCCCGCGCATTACCTCGCGAATATCCCTGACCCAGGCCTCACGGTCACCGTCGTACGCATGCAGGCTCGCCCGATAGAACTGCATCAGGCGTTGCTGCTGAGTGTTCATGCGCTCGATGAACCCGGCGTCGGCGTTCAGCAGTGCTGGCGGCTGGTGCAAGTCGAGCAGGGCAGGCAACACGCGACTGATTTCCCCGGAGCGTACCCACGGCGCGTATTCGATCTTTGGCTGATCGTCAGTCACCGGTTGCGCATCGCCAGCGAAGCGTTCAAGCCCAGCGCGGTCAGTCACCCAGGTGGCGAGCAACGCCGCGGCCGAACCGATGCCGACATCCTGCAAGGTGCTGCGAACGCTGTCCTGCTGGAAGCGCGCATTGATCTTCGCCGCATCCAGTTCAATCGGCTCCATCGAGCCCACCAGCAGCATCTCGTGGAACTCGCTGGTCCACAGGGTCGCGTAAGGGAACACGTCGAGGAAGCTGCGCACCAATGAGCGCGAGTCATCGATGTTCTGCGTCGGCAGCGGCAGCCATTGGGCGACCAGGCCTTGTTTCTGCAAACGGCTGGCGGCCAGTTGATAGAAGTCCCGGGAATACAGGTTGACCACGCCGGCAGCGGAGGGCGGTGGCGGTTCGAGGGTGATCAGGTCGTAGCGCTGCGGGTTGCGCAACAGTTCCTGGCGCCCATCGCGCAGACGGACATCGACCCCCGGATTGGCCGCTGCATTGAAATTGCCCTTGAACAACGGCGCCGCCCTGACCACCGAGGGCAGCAGTTCGGCGACCACGCGATGTTCCAGGCCGGGGAAGCGGGTCAGGGCGCCGGCGGTAATGCCGGTGCCGAATCCGATCACCAGCGCCGAACGCGGCTCACCGTTGTGGATCAGCAAGGGCAGCAACGCCTGAATCCGCATGTAACGCAGGGATGGCATGGCGTCGCCGGTGTTGGACACGCCCTGAATGTACAAACGCTGGAACGCTCTTTCGCCCTTGCCTTGGGAAACCACGGCGACGGTCCCGCCACGGCCTTCTTCATAGAACGTCAAGGTGCCATTGCGCGCACCCGGCAGCAGGCTGGCGAGTTTGTTGACCGGCGTAAACACCGCGAGCGCCAGCGACACCAGGCCGATGGCAACGACCGCCTGACGCCGGCCTTTCTTTACCCCATGGCCCTTGCGCACAGCGAAGCAGGCGATACCGGCGGCGATAATCGCCAACAGACCCAGGGTCCGCACCAGTCCCAGCATCGGGATCAGGACAAAGCCGCAGAGCATCACGCCGATAATCCCGCCAAGGGTATTGAACGCGACGACTTCACCGACATGGCGTCCTGTCCGTTCACCGCCGACGCTCAAGCGCAGGGCCAACGGAAAAGCCGCGCCCAGCAGCAGGGTCGGCACAAACACGATGCTCAGGGCGGCCACCGCAAACCGCGTGCTCATGCCCGCCAGTTCGCTGCCGCCCAATGACAACACCCAGGATTCGGCCAGGGTCTGGGCGAGCACCAGCCAGCGCCCCAGCAAGGCGATTTCCAGCAAGGCGACCAGCCCGGCCCCGGCGATCAACAAGCCGAACGCACCCCAGGGATCGCGCAGGCGATCGACCCGACGGGCCAGCAGCATGCTGCCCAGAAACAGCCCGGTGAGGTAAGTCGCCAGCACCACGGCAAAGGCGTAGGTACGGGTGCTCATGAATTGCACGATCGATTGCGACCACACGACCTCGTAGCCCAGGGCCACGCCACCGGCAATGGCGTACAGCCACAAGGCCTGGCGATCGGTTTTTTTGTCGGTGTGATGTTTCACCGGGGCATCGCCGGGCGCCACGCGCTGACGCTGGAACCACAAGGCCCCCGCGGCAGCCAGCAGGTTCAAAATCGCGGCGGCCAGCGCGCTGCCGCGCACGCCGAGGGTGGCAATCAGCACAAACGCAGCGAGCAGGGTGCCGGCGATGGCCCCGGCGGTGTTCGCCGCATAAAGCTGTCCGCCGGCCTTGCCCAGGTGTTGCGGGTCAGAGGCCAGGGAGCGAACCAGCACCGGCAGGGTGCCGCCCATCAACAGCGCGGGAATGCCCACCAGCGCAAACGGCAACACCCAGGCCAGCAGGCCGATGTGTTCTTCCAGCCAGGCAAACGGGCTGGCCGCCAGGCTCATGGCGAAAGTCGCGCCAACACCCAGCACCGCCACCAGCACTTCCAGCCCGGCGTACAGCACAACCGGTTGCTGCATCCGGTCCGCCCAGCGGCCGAACAGCAATCCGCCCAAGGCCAATCCGGCAAAGAACGCGCTGATTCCGGTGGTGATGGCATAGACCTCGACGCCTACCACCAACGACAGCTGCTTGATCCACAGCACCTGATACACCAGCGCCGCGGCGCCGGAGACAAACAGCAGCAGGGCGGGAATCAACACTGCCGGGGCAGCGACATGGGGCGCAGGTATGGCCGACGACTTGCTGGCGACACGTGAGGTCATTGCGGATTGCCTTTCCAATTCAAGAAAACTGCGACTGTGCGGGCCTCATCGCGGGCAATACGGTCCCACACTGGATCTTCGGTACGACAAAATCCCTGTGGGAGCGGGCTTGCCCGCGATTGGGGCCGACGCGGTCCCAAGTCGAAAATAAGTCCGCTCGCCGATGAAGGCGAGCGGCCGTCAAGCGGTCTTACTGTGCAGCCGGTGCAGCTTTCATTTTTTCAGCGATTTTTGCATCTACCGCAGCACGGATCTGATCGATGCTGAAGCTCGCCGGTTTCTGGCTCGGCGGATACTCGATGAACGTCTGCAGGAACCCGGCAGCCTTCTGTACCGCTTGTGCGGCCAGGTAGACGTTTTTGGTTTGCCAATCGTAATACTGATCGGAAACCACGTCGGCCCGTTCGTACGGGTCCATTCTCAGGTTGAGGATTTTCGGCACGCGCAGGCACACGAACGGTTCGCTCCAGACTCTAAAGCCGCCTGGTTCGCGCTGCTCGCAGAACACTACTTTCCAGTTGTTGAAGCGCATCGACACCAGTACGCCATCATCGTTGAAGTAGTAGAACTCCTTACGCTCGCCTTTCGGTTGTTGCCCGGTCAGGTAGGGCAGTTGGTTGAAACCGTCCAGGTGCACCTTGAAATTGGTGCCGCCGGAAGTCGGTGCCCAGCCCTTGAGCAGTTTTTCTTTCACATCGGTTTCACCAGCCGCTGCAAGCAGCGTCGGGAACCAGTCCATGCCCGAGAACATCTCGTTGGACACTTCACCGGCCTTGATCTTGCCCGGCCACCGGACGATTGCCGGAACGCGATACGCACCTTCCCAGTTGGAGTTCTTCTCATTGCGGAACGGCGTGGTCGCCGCATCCGGCCAGGAGAACTGGTTCGGGCCGTTGTCGGTGGTGTAGACGACTATGGTGTTGTCGGTGATTTTCAGGTCATCGAGGGTCTTGAGCAGTTTGCCGACGTCGCCGTCATGCTCGAGCATGCCATCGGCGTATTCGTTGCCGGGCATGCCGCTCTGGCCCTTCATTGAATCGCGCACGTGAGTGAACACGTGCATGCGCGTAGTGTTCATCCAGACGAAGAACGGCTTGTCGGCCTTGGCTTGCTTCTCGATGAACGCCTGGGCGGCAGCAGTGGTTTCATCGTCGATGGTTTCCATGCGCTTGGTGGTCAACGCGCCGGTGTCTTCGATCTTGCCGTCCGCAAAGCTGTGGATCACGCCACGGGGCGTGTTGGCCTTGACGAACTCGGCATCGTCCTTGGGCCAATAAGGGCGCTCAGGCTCTTCTTCGGCGTTGAGGTGATAGAGGTTGCCGAAAAACTCGTCGAAACCGTGATTGGTCGGCAGGTATTCATCCTTGTCGCCCAAGTGGTTTTTGCCGAATTGGCCGGTGGCGTAACCCTGGGACTTGAGGGCCTGGGCGATGGTGATATCACGCTTTTGCAGGCCCACCGGTGCGCCCGGGATGCCGACTTTCGACAAACCGGTACGCAGTGGCGTCTGCCCAGTGATGAAGGACGACCGTCCTGCAGTGCAGCTGTTCTCCGCGTAGTAGTCGGTGAACATCATGCCTTCCTTGGCGATGCGGTCGATGTTCGGAGTCTTGTAGCCGACCACGCCCATGGAGTAGGCGCTGATGTTGGTCTGGCCGATATCGTCGCCGAAGATCACGAGAATGTTGGGTTTTTCAGCGGCCCCGGCAGTTGCCGAGATCGCCATGACCGACGCTGCCACAAAGGCGAGTTTCGGTATCCACTTACGTATGCGAGTCATCTGACTGGCTCCTTATGCTCACTGGTGTCGCGTGCTGCGACAAACGTTTTTGCGGTCCTGCATTACGTCTTTTTATTGCACTTGCTCAGGTGTGGCGGCATCGAATGGATAGATCCGACGCCATTCGGACGCCATATCAACGACGGTCCAGCCACGGGAGTTTGCTTCGTCCAGGGCCTTGTCCAGACGGCCGATCTGCGACTGCCGATCGTAGGCCCATTCACGTTTGGCGTCGGTGTGATGCACCAACCCCATGAAACGTTTACCGGGACCGGCGGCGGTCCACTGGAGCATCTGCAGGTCGCCATCGGAGTTGCCGAACGCGAGGATCGGCCGGCGCCCGATTACCGCGTCGATGCTTTCCGGTTTGCCCGGGCCATCGTCGTTGTGCGCCAGTTTCGGTGTGCGCAGGATCGACGCCTCGCCATCCTTGTACTGAAAGGCCGTGACGAAGGTGGTGCCGATGACCTGTTCTGGTGGAATGCCGTAGACCTTTTCGGCGAAGGCGCGCATGAACCCGGTATCGCCGCCGGAAACAATGTAGGTCTTGAAGTCCTGGCTGCGCAGGTAGTCGAGCATTTCCAGCATGGGCTGGAAGATCATCTCGGTGTACGGCTTGCCGGTTTTCGGATGCCGGGCCTGGCTCAGCCAGGTCTTGGCGTAGTCGTCGAAGGCTGCGGTGGTCATGCCCGTGTGGGTCGCCGCGAAAATCTTCAGGAGGCCCTCCATGCCAGCGGCGGCCAGGGCCTTGTGATCGTTTTCCAGTACCGCCTGGAACGGTTGAGTGGTTTTCCACTCCGGGTGCTGCGGCGCGGTGCGTTTGACTTCATCGAGGGCGAACAGCAGCTCGAAGTACATCGGCTGCTCGCTCCACAAGGTGCCGTCGTTGTCGAATACGGCAATGCGGTCCTCAGGTTTTACGAAGTCCTTGCTGCCTTGATCGGTCACGGCCTGGACGAACTCGATGATGTTCTTTTTTGACGGGCCGTCATTCCACGACGGTAGTGGCTCGGCCGCCTGAACCAGCAGTGGCAGGCTCAGGGCCAGGGTCAGTAAAAACCTAAACCCGTGGTGATGGCGCTGCGATACCGAATTCGTCATGGGAAATCCTTTTCGTGAACGGGGTTGAGTGGATACAGTGCAGATGCGACAGATTCCCTGTTGAGCTCGGCCTGACTATGCAGCGTAGACAAAGATTCCCTGATTTGGCGCAGCGCCTGATCTTTGGCCGGTTCACGGCCATAACATGCGCGCAGGAACGTTTGCAGGCGCGGGCCGAGTTGCGTCAGTTTCAGACCCTGGCGAGTGCGTCGGGTCCACAGGTACAGGGCGCTGAGTTGCGCAGGTTTGCCCTCGATTTGTGCCGGAATCTGCCGCCAGGCGTAGTCGGCCGACTCCAGCCAGGCGGCATGCCGGGTGCGGCGTCGGGCTTGCCAGTTGAGGTACGCGCGCTGTACGAGCGGGCGGCTGAACCAGCCGAGTGCCACCACGCCAAGCACTGACACCAACCCTTCGAACCAGTGCCCGGAAAGGTGCAGACGGTTTTCCCGGCCGAGCTCTTTCAGGTCCTCGGTGATCGAAAATATCGGTTTGTAGACGCCATTGGCCGTTGCGTCGAATGTAATGGCAGGCACTTGCGCGGTGCGGGTTTGACGGCCGGTCGAGTCCCACCATGTCAGTTCGACGACCGGCAGGGTGTAGTGGCCTTCGGTGTCGATCCGATAGGTCGCGGTGTCGATGCGCTGACCGCCATTGAAGTTGCCTCGACCGTCGTCCAGATTGCGGATTTGCGGCGCTTGCGGGTAGCGGCTCAGCCCCTTGATCTCGTCCAGCGCCGGTGTCGGCAATGACATGGCCAGGGCACCGTCGGCCTGCAACGTCAGTTCTCGGGTGATGCTGTCACCGACTTTCAGCGGGGTCGCCGAATTGAAGGTCTTTTGCGTGAACCGCAGTCCTTGGGCCGCCAGCACCGGTTCTCCAGCCTCGAACCCCGGCGGTTGCGTCGCGCTGAAGTGCAATGGCTGGCTCTGGGCACTCAGCGCGCTGGTCGCCTGACCCGGGGTGGCGCGGACTGTCAGTGCCGGAATGTCGAAGTCCTGGGCCAGATTCGGCGTGATCAGGTAGCTGTAGCGCATGCCGCTGAAGGCTTTGCCGTTGATTGTCTGGTTCAGGTGTTCGGCGTGGCCGTCCGGTGGCATCACCAGTGCACCGGGCAGTTTCAGGTCGGGCAGGGTGGGAGCGCTGGTGAACCAGGAATCGGTGAAGACATCGAGTTGCAGCTCGACCAGGCTGCCGACCATGACGGGGTTGGCGGGTTGCAGGCTGGCGCTGACCCGCAGTTCGGGTTCATTGCCCCAAGCTCCGAGGCTGATCAGGCATAGAAGCAAGGTGCCAATTGTTGCGGTGATTGATCTGACGCCATCGCGAGCAAGCTCGCTCCCACAGGGGATTTGTGGTGCACGCGGATCAAATGTGGGAGCGGGCTTGCCCGCGATGGCGGCGACTCGGTCTTTGAGGTAGCTCATGGCTTGGCCCCCGCCTGATCCTGCAAGCTGAACTTCTGTTTGAGAAACTTCGCCGGCGATGTGGTCAGGTTCCGCAGCCACTGTTCATCCGAGGCGGCCTGTTGGGTCTGCACCGGTTTGCTCTGGCCCTTGCCCGGTGCCTTRTCCATCTTGATTTCGTCGGGTTTGACCTGCGGAGTATTTTTCCCGGCGCTTTCGGTGTCCTTCTGCAAGGCAATGGCCAGGGCCAGGTTGGCCGTGGCTTCCGGAAACTGCGGTTGCAACTTCAGCGCCTGGTTATAGGCTGCGATGGCCTGATCGAACTTGAAGCGCCGCACGTAGATGTTGCCCAGATAGAAATAGGCCTGCGGTGTGTCGAGGCGCGCGAAACTGGCCAGTGCCAGGTCGAAATCCGCCGCGTGGTAGGCGGCAACGCCTTTCCAGTACGGATCGACAAACAAGGCCGCCGCCTGAGGGAAGTGCTGATGCTCGAAGGCCCAGCGACCTTGCTGGTCGCGGGTGAAAAAGGCATCCGTCAGCGCGTTGGCCTGCGCCGGCACCGGTTGCAAGCCCAAGCCTGCCGCCAGCAGCAACCCAGCCATCCAGTTCAAGCTCCAGCCCTTGCGTACGCTGAAAAAGGCGATCAACAGCAGCGGCCAGCACAGCCAGTAACCTGCGTCTTTCCAGTGCAATTCACGCTGTTCGTCACTGGCAGACTGGAAGTGCTGCCGGGCGTGCAGTTCGACCCAGTCCAGGTCGTCATCGTTGAGGGTCAGGCTGCTCAGCGGGGCATCCATCGTTGCTGCAAGCTGCTTGAGGGCGTCCTGATCGAAACTGCCGAGTTGCGGGCGACCGTTGCTGTCGGTGCGCGGCCGGCCAGCGGCATCGCGAATGATCCCGCCGTCGGTGCTGCCAGCCGCCAGAATCAGCACTTGCAGCGCACTGCCAGTCAGCTGTTTATCCAGCCCGGCCAGTGCCGAAGTGTCGGCGCCATCGGTGATCAGCAGCAGGGTGCCGGGGGTTTTCTCGGCGGCGAGCAGGCGCTTGGCCTGATCGATGACCGCGCCGACATTTTTCCCCGGCTTGCTGATCAGGTCGGTGCTCAGGGCCTGAATGAACGTATCGAGCAGCGCCGGATCGTCGGTGGCGGGCAATACCAGATGCGCGCTGCCGGCGTAGGCAATCAAGGCGCTGCGCGACCCGGCGCGGCGCTGGATCAAGTCGTGGAGCTTGTGCTTGGCCGCTTCCAGGCGACTCGGTGGAACATCGCTGGCGTCCATGGACGGCGACAGGTCGACGGCGATGATCAGTGGCGCATGGTTTTCCAGAAAGTCTGGCCGATCCTGTTCCCAGGTCGGCCCGGCAGCGGCAATGGCGCCGAGTACCAGCAGCGCACACACCAGGTGCACCGGACGCAGGTGTTGCCGGTCTTGCGGGGTGATCAGCAGATGCGGCAGCAGGTGCGCGGCGATGTTGCTGCGCAAGCGCCGTTGCAGATCCCGGTTGCGCCGCCACAGCAACGGCAGCAGCCCACCGAAGATCGCGAGCAACAGCCACAGGGGGCGCAGGAAATGGAAGTCGCTGAGGTTGATGTCCATCTCAGGCCTCCTGCCGCTGACGCGCGAGCATCAGGCGAGGAAGCAGCAGGGCGCCCAAGTGATAAGTCGCCAGCAGGGCAAGGGCAGCGCCCAGCGGCCACCAGAACAGATCGCGTTTGGGCTGATGGCTGAGGGTTTTCACTTGATGCGGGGTGAGTTTGTCGAGGGTGCTGTAGACCTGATCGAGGGCATTGCGGTCTTCGGCGCGGAAGAAGTGTCCGCCAGTGACTTCGGCAATGTCTTGCAAGCCTTGCAGGTTGACCTTGGCTTCGCCTTCGGCGTTCGGGTCACCAATGCCGATGGTATGAATCACCACGCCTTTGGCGGCGGCCATGGATGCTGCGTGGTCCGGGGTGATGGCGCTGCTGGTGTCGTTGCCGTCAGTGAGCAGAATCAGCACTTTTTCCTGCTCGTGGGCCTGATCCAGCAGTTTCAGGCTCAGCCCGATGGCATCGCCGATGGCCGTATTGGGGCCGGCCATGCCGATGCCAGTGTCGTCCAGCAGCAGTGACAGGCTGGCGTGATCGAGGGTCAACGGCGCCTGCGGATAAGCACCAGTGCCGAACACGATCAGTCCGATTCGATCGTCTTTACGTTTGTCGATGAACCCGTGCACCACTTCCTTGACCGCTGCCAGGCGATTGATGTTCTGGCCGTTGGCGTCGGTGAAGTCGGTGGTTTCCATCGACTGGGAAATGTCGATGGCCAGCATCAGGTCACGCACCGGCTGCTGGCGTTCGATGGGTTTTTCCACGAGCACCGGCCGACTCGCCGCCACCAGCAACAGCATCCAGACCAGCAGGTTCAGGAGCAATTGCCAGCGGTTGCTGCGGGTGCCAGCCCGGCTCGGGGCCTGGCCGACGGCGCGGCTCATGGCACCGAAAAACGGCACGCGCACCGCACTGCGCGCTTCGCGGTAGTCGGGCAGGTAGCGATAACCGAACCACGGCAACGGCAACAGGATCAGCAGCCAAGGGTAATCAAGCTGCCACATGATGACGCTCCACCCAGGTTTTGCAGGTACTGAATAGCTGCTGGCGCTGTTCATTGGGCATGGCCCGCAATACGGCGTCAGGCGCGTAGGCCAGCAGCGCCAGTTGTTGGCTGAAGTCGGTGGGCAACGGTTGTTTACAGTGCCTCTGCAAAAACGCCTGCCAGTCCTCTTTCCCCAACGCCGCTGGAGAACCTTGTGGGAGCGAGCTTGCTCGCGATAGCGGTCCCCCAGTCGACATCGACTTTGAATGTAACGACGCTATCGCGAGCGAGCTCGCTCCCACAGGTTTTGTGTTCCGACTGGAAGGCATCGAGAGGGCCACGCGTTTCAGCAGCTCAGGAAGCTCGCGCAATGCATTGAGGTCATTACTGCGCTGCTGCAATTCCGCCAGTCGTGCCAGCGCCTCACGCCGATAGCGATCACGCCGCCATTGCCAGTATCGCCGCATGCCTGTCACCAGCAGCGCGACGATCAGCAGCGCCAGCAACGCCCACCAACCCCACGTCTGCGGCGCAAAACTGACCGGCGTTGGCAGTGTCATTTCCTTGAGTTGGTCGATGCTCGGGACGGTGGGGTTCATCGGCGGCCCCCTGCGAGCTTGCCCAGTTCGGCGCGCAGTTGTTCCCGGGCCTCTGTGGCGGTGCTGAACATCATCAACGGCACCCGGCTGCGGCGCAGCAAGGTAGCGACGTCCTTGAGCCGGCCGCTGAGAAAATCACCGAGTGGCTGATGCACCTGATGTCGTTCCACCGCCAGTTCCACCTGCAACTGTCCTTGGGTGATCAGCAAGCGACCGTTTTTCGGCAGGTTCAGCGCCAATGGGTCATAGACCTGCATGGCAATCACATCGTTGTGGGCCGCCAGTTGCCGCATCAGTTGCAAGGTGCGTTCGCCGGCCCCGGCGAAGTCGCTGATGATACAGATCAGGTGATCGTGACCGGCCACGGCCAGGCACTGCTGCAAGACCTTGTCGAGCTGGTCTTCGCCTTCGGCGTCCGGGTTGGCGGCATTGAGTGCCTGGTTCTGTTGGGCGATGCGGCTGCACAGCGCTTCGATCCGTTTGCGACTGCGCAGCGGGGCGATACTGTCGATGCGCCGGTCGTTGAACACCAGTCCACCGACGCGGTCGCCGGCGTTGAGCACCATCCACGCCGCCAGGGCACCGAGCTCGGCGGCGACGGTGGATTTGAAGCTGCGTTGCGAACCGAAGAACATCGACATGCGCTGGTCCACCAGGATCAGCGCCGGACGGTCACGCTCTTCGGTGAACGTGCGCACCACCGGTTTGCCTGTGCGCAGTGATGCCCGCCAATCGAGGTGGCGCAGATCGTCCCCCGGCTGATAGCGGCGCAATTCATCGAAGTTCAAGCCACGGCCGCGCAAGCGCGAAGCATGGTTGCCGGCGAGGATGCTGCCCTGGGGCTGGCTCGCGACAAAACTCAGATCACGGGCCTTGAACTCCAGGGCCATCAACTGCGCCAGAGAGACATAGACCAATCCATCGGTGTTCACGCCGCAATCGCCACTTTGTCGAGTAGACGGTCGAGTACCTGATCGGCAGTCACGCCGTCGGCCACCGCGTCGTAACTCAGTTGCAGGCGATGGCGCAGCACCGGGTGCGCCACGGCGCGCACGTTGTCCGGCGAAACGAAATCCTGGCCCTGCAACCATGCGTCGGCCCGGGCACAGCGGTCCAGGCCGATACCACCGCGGGGGCTGGCGCCGATGCTGATCCAGCGTCCAAGGTCGGCGTCGTAGTCGGCCGGATGGCGCGTGGCGTTGATCAGGTCGATGAGGTAACGGTCGATGGCCGGGGACACATGCACGGCGCTGACTTCCCGGCGCGCCGCGAAAATTACCTCCTGTGCGAGGGCAAAACCCTGCACGGCGGCTGTTTTGGCGCCGAGTGCCTGTTCTTCCTCACGCAACAGCCGTAGTACCTGGCTTTCGTTTTCCGTGCTCGGGTAATCGAGTAGCACCTTCATCAGGAAACGGTCCATCTGCGCTTCCGGCAGGGGATACGTGCCTTCCTGTTCGATCGGATTCTGGGTCGCCACCACGATGAACAGTTCCGGCAGGGCATG
Source organism: Pseudomonas sp. KB_15 (assembly GCF_052114525.1). Classification (NCBI taxonomy): domain Bacteria; kingdom Pseudomonadati; phylum Pseudomonadota; class Gammaproteobacteria; order Pseudomonadales; family Pseudomonadaceae; genus Pseudomonas; species Pseudomonas sp. KB_15. Next base: position 203,668 of record NZ_JBFREX010000004.1, read on the forward strand.
GCTGTTGCCGGCCACGGTGATCTGGCGTTCTTCCATGGCCTCGAGCAGCGCGGCCTGGACCTTGGCCGGGGCACGGTTGATTTCGTCGGCCAGGATCAGGTTGCCGAACAACGGCCCCGGCTGAAAGCGGATCTCGTGTTTACCCTCGACCTGATGCAGCACCTCGGCCCCGGTAATGTCCGACGGCAGCAAGTCCGGGGTGAACTGGATGCGGCTCATTTTCGCATCCAGGTGTTTGGCCAATGCTTTCACCGTGCGGGTCTTGGCCAGGCCGGGCAAGCTTTCGAGCAGCAGATGCCCGTTGGCCAGCAAACCGACCAGCACTTGCCGGATCACCTGATCCTGGCCGAGCACGGCTTCGGCGATGCTGGCTTGCAGAGCGTTGATGTCGTTGAGTGTGCTCATGCGATCTCCTAGAAAAACGCCAGGGTCAGGTTGACGCTGAAACCATTGCCCTCAGGCCGGTTCTTGGTGTCGAACTCCGGCACCCAACGGGCACTGATGTTGGCCTGGGCGTCGGCGAACTTGCCGCTCCAGCCCACCACCGGGCCGGCACCCACGGAACGACCACGGAAGCCGCTGTTGGCGCCGGAACCCGAGTCATCGGTGACCTGCTGGATGTATCCGGCTGCGATACCGGCGTTCCATCCGTTGCCAAAGCCGTGGGTCCACAGTGCATCGAGGGTGTAGATGTTGCCGTTGCGATAGTCGGTGGAGTCGTTCTCGGTGTAGAACTCCAGGCCACTCGACAGCGTGAACTCACCGCCCTTGCCGTCCAGATGGGTGAACGCGACGGTGGGCATGAAGGTGTAATTGTTCTGTCCGGGGTTGGCCAGGCGATCGTCGTTGTAGGCACCGGTCGGCACGTAGATCGGCAGCGAGAACGAGATGTGGTTGAATTCGTCGAAGTGGTAGCCGGCGGCAATCGGTGTCACCAGCATGTCGGCAAACTGGGTGCCGCTGTCCGAGGTGCCCAGGGTTCTGCCGCGAGGGCCGGTGATGTTCGCCGTGATGTCGGTGTACTGCACCGGCACACCGATGGCCGAGGCGTAATTCCAGCGACCCTTGCCGGTGTCCCAGACATGGGTGAAGTTGGCCATGGTGTAGGACACTTTCATGTCCAGCCCGGTACTCAGGGCACCCACGATCGGCACCTGGGCGTTGCCCTTGAGGTCACCGTCGTACCAGATGCTGGTCAGGGACATGACCCAACCCGGCCCCGGGGGCACGATCCCGGCGTTGGAAAACACTTGTTGCCCGGTGATGGGGCGGCCGACGCCACCCTCGGCCGCCAGTACCAATGGACTGCTGCTGACCATGCACAGCGCCAACAAGGGGCGCACTACGAAAGGCCTGATCATGAATGACTCCGCTTATTGTTGTGAGGTCGTCGGAGTCAGCAGCGGCCGTTTCCACTGGCCGCTGGTGACTTCCGGTTTTGGCAAATACAGGCGCAGAACGCCGTAAAACGGACCATTCGGTGCCGGCAGCCAGTTGCTTTGCAACTCTTTGGCCGGTGCCTTGTGCTGCACGTAAAGGGTCAGGCCGCCATCGGCATCGAGCTTGAGGTCGGGCAACATCCGCGAATTGATCAAGTAGCGATTGAGCGGATTAGCCACCAGCAATTTGTTCTTGCCGTCGTACATGGTCAGGGACCAGAACGCATCGACCGGGGGCAGCGCGTCCTTGTCGAAATGCAAGGTGTAGTCGGTTTTCGACGTGTCGGCCGGTTTCCCGTCCTTGTCGATGAAATAGCCGAAGTAGTTCGCCTCTTCGGCGGAGTTGCCGAAGATCCCCATGTCGGCGCCTGCGTAGCGGTACAGGTAGTTACCCTTGAGGTGGTCGCGGCTGCCGAACAGGTCACCACTGGTGATCTGGTGGGTGTCGACCCTGGTTTTCTTGAACTCGGCGAACTCGGCCCTGGCGTCACTGATACCGTCTTCAAGGGCCTTGCGTTGTTCTGCGGTCAGTTCGCTGAGCTTGAACGGCTTACCGGCCTCGACGCCGATTTTTGCGAAGCGCGCCAACAGGTCTTTTTCCACGTCCTGGGCCGGGGTGAACGCCAGCATGAAGTTCAGGTAGCGGAACAGGTCCGGGGTTTCGCTCATGGTCGGCGTCGGTTTCGGCCAGTCGATTTTCGGCGCAGCGGCGGGTGGCTTCTGCTTGACGTAATGGCTCAGGGTTTCAACCTTGTAGCCCTTCTGGATCTGCTTGACCCTGGCCAGGTCTTTTTCATCGAACAACTGCGTGCGGTACAGTGCGTAAGCGATGTTGCTTTCACTGCGCACCATGCGGTCGATGTTGACCGGTTGCTGACCTTGCCAGGTCGGGCCGGCAATCATGTAGTGACCACCGTTGTTGCCCGTGCTGCGAGTACCCAGGTAGCCAAAGTTCTGGGTGTAGGCGTCGATCAGTTGCACCGAGTAATAACGATGCTCTTCGATGGGCGGCAGGGTCAGCACCAGTGGCTCGGCGCGCAAATCCATCCAGACGAAGGAGTAGGGCGTGTCGGAGTTCGGGGTGACGAACGCCGTGTCCTTCGCGGTAAATGCCTTGGCGGTGTTGCCAATCTGATTGAACGGCGCCTTGAAGTTCGGCCCCTTCCTGTCCACGGCCTGGGTATAGAGGGTCTTGTACATCTCCACCACCGGGAAACCGTACAGATAAGCCTCTTTGGCAATGGCCCGGGCTTCGTCCGGGCTGGCAGTGAAGTGGGTACTGGCACCTGCACCACAGCTGACGAACATTGTCATCAGGCTGAAACCGGCTGCGCGAATTGCACCGTGCATAAAAAGTCCTTATTTACCGAAGGTGACGTTGATCCCGGCGTACAACGTGAATTGCGGCAAGCCGTCGCCTTTGCGGTCGACGGTCCACTGCGGTTCGATAAAGGCATTGAGGATATTGGACCCGGATTTTCAGGCTTTGCCGCCACCCAAATCGAGTGGGGTGTAATGGGTGTTGTTCTTCAGGTCGAAGGTCCAGCGGGTTGTTACTTTTGTTGGCCGTCTCGGCGTTATCCGCGTGAGCACAAAAAACAGGCGCAAGCGAAGTCACCCAGACAAAGGCGTACTTCCCCAATTTCTTAGACATCATTCCCCCGGATCCCTGGTGGCTGATTGGGCATACGGCCGTTATGTTTGGCCGTAACCGCGTAATCCCTTTCAGATCAAGCCTGTAGGACTCGTCAGATGACGTTAGCAGCTAACCACGGGTTATCCAGTAGAACGGATTAATTCTTTGGTTTTTTGTGCAGGTTCTGGTTATTTTTGTATGTTAAAAAATCTGATACAAATCAATGGCTTACCATGACAAGTTGAGTGATTTTCCAGGAAGTGTGGGAGCGAGCCTGCTCGCGAATGCGGCCTGTCAGTCAACATAAGTGTTGAATGTGACGACCTCTTCGCGAGTAGGCTCGCTCCCACAGGAAATTGAGGAAGTGGCCGATTCAGTCGGCGCCCATCAGTTTTTCTTCGCCTGCTCCCAAACCCGCTCTTCCTGCTCGCGCAGTTCCGGTGTGAACTCGGCTCCAAAGTCTTCAGCCTCAAACACCTGGCGAATTTCGATCTCGGCCTCGGTACCCGGCATCGGGTTGGGACAGCGCTTGACCCATTCGATGGCTTCTTCCCTGGACTTCACTTTCCATAACCAGAAACCGGCAATCAGTTCCTTGGTTTCGATGAAGGGACCGTCGATCACCGAGCGTTTGTCTCCTGAAAACTTTACACGAGCGCCTTTGCTGCTCGGGTGCAGGCCTTCGCCCGCGAGCATGATGCCGGCCTTGACCAGTTCTTCGTTGTAGTTGCCCATGGCCGTCAACAGCTCCTGGCTGGGCATGACGCCGGCTTCGGATTCCTGGCTGGCTTTGATGATGATCATGAATCGCATGGTGATGTCTCCGTTGTAATTGAATGACTCGCTCAATGGTCGAATGGCTGCGGCGCAAATCGACAGCACGCTGAACAAAATTGTCGCAGGTGACACCATGGCAGATTTATTTTCGACTTCCATTTCACTACACGGTATTTCTGTCCCATTCGTTTACTGACCAAAGGAATGTGTCCCCTATGCCAACCTTGCAGCTCACCACGCTCATTCCCGGTCGTATGCCTGAAGACGTCCTCGACTTTTGCCTGGAAGGCATCAACTTCCCGAAGATTTTCCCTGAGCGCATCAACCCACTGGGTAATGTCGACCTGAGTCTTTTGCGGATTGAAGCCGGGCGGCAATTTCGCTTTCGCCACTGGATGTTCAACGTGATTCCAATGAACTGGACGGTGGTGATCCGTGAAGTCGGCGAAATGCATTTCATCGACGAAATGCTCAAGGGGCCGATGCGTGCCTTTCGTCACGAACATCGGGTAGCAGCGGGCGAGGGCGGTACGCTATATACCGACCGGGTCACCTACTCGGCATTGGGGGGGGCTCCCCTGGAGTGGTTGCTGGTCAATAGCTACATGCGGCGGATTTTCGAGACGCGACATCGCAATATGCTGGAGTTACTCAAATAACACCGTTGTCCCTGTGGGAGCGGGCTTGCTCCGGGCGGCGCTCCGACGAAAGCGATCTGTCAGTCACTGCGATGCTGAATGTGCTGCCGTATTCGTCGGAGCGCCGCCCGGAGC